>JAHWHT010000081.1 GCA_019323135.1 Candidatus Woesearchaeota archaeon | reverse complement strand
AAATACCTCCTTTTCGTTTGGAGAAAAACATGAATGAAAAGGGGTTGGTAGACTATTTTGAGAAGTTTTTAACCAAAAAATCTCTCTTTAGAAATAAACAAGCACTACAAGCTAATCATACCCCTGGACAAATATTGCATAGAGATGAACAAATACAGCAATTAGCAAATATCTTGGCTCCTTGTTTAAGGGGTGATAAACCTTCTAATATTTTCATTTACGGCAAAACAGGAACAGGAAAAACACTTGTAGCCAAATATGTATCAAATCAAATGATGCAAATTGCAGAAGAACGAGAACTTCCGCTTAAGATAATCTATATTAATTGCAAGCTCAAGAAAATAGCAGACACAGAATACCGCCTTGTTGCGCAGTTGGCAAGAGAATTTGGCAAAGCAATACCGCCAACAGGATTACCAACAGATGAAGTATACAACATATTCTATAAAATACTAGAGAAAGAAGACAAGCACGTTTTATTGATGCTAGATGAAATAGATCAATTAGTTGGAAAAGCAGGAAATGACATTTTGTATAACCTAACTAGAATAAATTCAGAATTAGAGAAATCGCAGATAACTCTTGTGGGTATATCTAATGATTTAATGTTTACAGATCACTTAGATCCAAGAGTCAAAAGCTCGTTATCTGAAGAAGAATTAGTGTTTCCGCCATATAATGCGCTGCAGATACAAAAAATACTCAAAGCAAGAGCAGAAGAATCTTTTCGAGAAGATATAATTGAGGGCGGAGTAATAGAAAAATGCGCAGCGTTTGCAGCAAGAGAACATGGAGATGCGAGAAGAGCGCTTGAACTTTTAAGAGTTGCAGGAGAGCTGGCAGAGAGGCAAAATGAAGAATCAATAAAATTAGTACATCTTGATGCTGCAGAAGAAAAAATAGAGAAAGACCGAATAATAGATATCATAACCACACAACCAAAACAATATCATGCAACACTTTATTCTGTGTTTTCAATATCTGATAATAACAAAAATCAAATCTTCACTGGCGAGGTCTACGAACTGTATAAAAAAATATGCACCAGGTCAGACCTACGACCGCTTACACAAAGACGCATTTCTGATATTTTGGCTGAAATGGATATGCTGGGCATAATAAATGCCAGAGTAATATCTAAAGGAAGATACGGGAGAACAAGAGAGATTTCTTTATCGACAACAGGCGCCATACACCAAAGAATCAAAAAAATACTAGAAGAACAATTGAGCTTTGCATAAGCTTCTATACTACGATGGCAGAAATTGAACAGAAAAAGAGAGACATAGTCGGATTTTTAGTAGCCAAAGGCATGCTAGTCAATGCAACTTTTTTAGAAAAACTTAAAAATGAAATTTTAGTTGACCACCTGTATTCACAATTAAGCAATAATCCTGACCCTGAACAGCTCATTAATTGCGATTTAATTGATTTACAGACAAATTCTTCATCTCAGATAGGCCAGACTGACCAAATAACTCAAACAGTACAGGAAACACAAACAGAACAAACAGAACAAACAGAACAAACAATACCGTTAACTCAGACTGATGAAACAGAACCAAAAAAACAAAATGTGTGCACTGGCAGGGTTAAAGTGCTGTGGGAATATCAAACAGACTATCGAAAAAGAAAAATACAGGATTTTGTAAATTATTTCAATGCAAGATACAAAATTTTGGAGAAAATGCTTTTACAGAGACCTGAAATGCAAAATATAACATCAATAGCCCGTTTGATAAACAAACAAGATAAAGAAACAGTTTCTGTTGTGGGAATGGTGACTGAAAAAAGAACTACAAAAAATGACAATATACTTGCTAAAATAGAGGATAATACTGGACAAATAAATGTGGTGTTCAGCAAAAATAAACCAGAAATGATGGCACAAGCAAAAGATTTAGTTTTAGATGAAGTTGTGGGAATAGTTTGTTCAACTGGTGATAATATCTTATTTGCAAATGCTTTGTTATTTCCAGACCTGCCACTTCAAACAGAACTGAAAAAATCTCCTGATGAAGCATATGCTTTGGTTTTGTCTGATATGCATGTAGGTTCTATATGGTTTGAGCAAGAACGATTTGAGAGATTCTTAAAATGGATAAGAGGGGAAGCAGGAAATGAAGAACAGAGAGAAGTAGCAAAAAAAGTAAAATACATACTGCTTCCAGGAGATGTGGTGGATGGTGTAGGAATATATCCTGGAATGGATAAACACTTGACTATCACAGATATACATAAACAATATGAAGAGTGCTACAATCTTTTGAAACAGATACCTGAACATATCTGGCTTATAATTTCACCAGGAAATCACGATGTTGGGAGAATAGCAGAACCCCAACCTGCTCTGGCAAAAGAATACACTGAACCACTTTGGCAAATGCCTAATGTGATAATGACCTGCAATCCAACATACATAAATTTACATGCATCAGAAGATTTTCCAGGATTTAATTTTTTAGTGTATCATGGATATAGTTATGATTATTATTCGCAAGAGGTAGACTCAATAAAAAACAGTGGAATGCATTTATCAGACCGAGTTGCGCTTGTAATGAAATTTATGCTGCAGAGAAGACATCTAGCACCATCTCATGCAACAACATTATACATACCGGATGCTAAAACAGATCCTTTAGTAATTGAATCAGTGCCTGACTTTTTCATATCTGGCCACGTGCACAAAGCAGCAGTAACTAGTTATCGAGGAGTATCTATCATTTGTGGGAGCTGCTGGCAGTCGCAGACAGATTTCCAGGACAAAGTCGGCCACGCTGCTGAACCAGGCAAAGTACCAGTAATCAATCTAAAAACTAGAAAAATAAAATTAATGACCTTTTGAAAATGGAAGCAAGTCCAGAAATGCACAAATACTTTGATCATATACAGAGAAATGTCATAGCTCTGCATGGATTAGCAAGCAAAGCAAGAAAAAAAGGATATGATCCTGAAGAAAAAGTAGAGGTGCATCTTGCAAAAAACATGGCAGAGCGGGTAGTAGGATTAATATCTGTTATAGCGCCACAAATAGTTGACAGCGGAGTAGTTGAGAGAATAATTGAGCTTGAAGATAAATATGGTACACAAGATTGGAGAGTCGCTTTTATAATAGCTGAAGAAATTGCAAAAGAGAAATTCTGCAAATTTGATAATCAAGAAGAAGCTATGAGCGTAGGGATAAGAGCAGGATTTGCATATGTTACAGTTGGGGTTGTATCTGCACCATTAGAAGGAATATCTACCATAGATTTTAAAGATCGGATTGATAAACGCGGAAAATATATGAGCTTAAGTTTTGCAGGACCTATTAGAAATGCAGGAGGAACTGCGGCAGTAGTATCTATTTTAATAGCAGACTATGTAAGAAAAAAATTCAAATATGATGTATATGATGCGCAAGAAAATGAAATTAAG
>JAHWHT010000080.1 GCA_019323135.1 Candidatus Woesearchaeota archaeon | reverse complement strand
GAATCAATAATGCTTGTGTCAAATTTCCTGTCAGAGTATATTGTATAGTTAGATTTGCATTAGATGTATCTGTAAAAGTAAAATTTGATTTTGAATCATCAACATCCATCACATAATCAGATATATTAAATGTATAATTAGTATCTTCTGCAAATGTTATTGCGGGTATTGTTGCGTTAAAGACAGGCGCGTCATTTACTGGCGCAACAATCAAAGTAAAATTTCCTAATTTAGATAACTGCCCGTCATTTGCCTGTACTGAAATAATACTAGAGCCAAATGCATTTTGTGTTGTTGTGTTGCACTCAATCCATCTATTATTAGTGATTGTGCAGTTTACAACACTTAAATTTGTCTGCCCAACTAATGTATATGTTAAGTTAGATGAATTTGTCCAGGTATCTGTTGCATATGCCCATAAATCTGTAAGATTAATATGATATCCAGAATCTTCATTTATTGTTCTGTTTGGCAAAGCATTCATATTAGGCGGCGTATTTACCCCGCGAAACGTTACTGTTATTGAACTTGATTGTGTGTTCTGGCTTCTGTCATAAGCAATTGCATAGTAAGTTTCATTTTTTGCAGTTGTAGAAGTCACGGGTTTTGATAATGTACAGGATGTAGAATATCCGCAATTTTTTGAAGCAATCACATTGCCATTAGCGTATATATCTAGTTGTGAAAGTCCTGCTGCTGTTCCGCTGTCACGCGCAGTTGCTCTTATTGTTACTGAACTTGTAACACTTGTTCCAGGTATTGCTGTTATAGATACTGTTGATGCAGGATCTACCTGCGCACTCACCGCAGTAGCACAAAGTATCAATACTATTACTGTTAGCAATATTTTTAGTTTCATTCTTTTTCTTTTTCAGGTGCTCGGCCTAGCGGGATCATTATATATCCCTCAATACCTCGCACTTCTTGTCTTGTTATAAGATAATTAGTTTGATTGTATCCGGCTCCTACTGCAAATCCATGTTTCTTGATATGTGCAATAAAGTCTATTCCCCAGGTTCTTTTCAGGATTCCGTCAGAATAATGTCCAGTTAATACAAATGCTGCAGGAGGAGTGTCTAATATTCCTGCTGCGCTTGCAGATAATACAGTATCTAATCTTCCATCTAATCCGATTTCTTTTGCAGCTTCAACATATGCTGCTACTGCAGCCCCCCAGCCTTCAGTCATGTTTGTTAATAGTAAGTTTCTAAATCCTCTTCTCTCTGAGAATTCTTGCACTGAATCACTGATTTCTGGTTTAAGATCTATTCTATGAGCATCTTTATTTGCTAGCCAGTCTAATACCTGCGGAAGTATCTGTGCAGTATTGCCGATAAGCATTCCTCCGCCTCCACCATACATTGTTTTTCCGCCCCGTGGCGCATTAGCATGAACATCTCCGAAAAGAAGTGCGTCTAGTGTCTTGCCCTCTGCAAATTCGATTGGGCTTATATTTAATGCAGCGGCTGCAAAGCCTTTTGCTGCTGTCATTCTATCTCTTCCATTTGCTTCTATGTCTTGTGTTAATGCAAGTGCTGCTCCAAATACATCTTGTTCAGTGAGTATTTTAGCATCTAATCCTATTGTGATTGTTTTTTTACTGCTGCTTAGCGAACCTGCAAATCTCTTATAGGCCTCTAAAAATTTCCCGCTCAAACCTATGTGACCTTTTACACCATTATTTAATCTTAGTGCTGCAAGTGCAGTTACTCCTCTCTGTATTTCTTTGTCAGTCACGCTTGATAAATCTGAATCAGCATATGTTCCATCTGGATCATTTAAGTTTTCATTTAATGTTACAGACTGCACGCTTGTTTCAGTTTCTTTGTCATTATAGAATCCTGATGTCCTCAGCAAGAAATCTTTGAGTTGAATCTCTGCCCAAGCACTGATGCTAGTTTCTTTCAATATATTTCTTACATTCTCTGTCATTGTGACCCTGAAGTTTGAATCTTCTGTCACATCTTCTAAGTATTCCCACTCTGTTCCAGAGGTATCTTCAAAAAAGCCCCCTATTTTAACAGAATTGATGATATCTGGATCCATCTTAAATGCTAGGGATGGCAGTGCAGATAATTGTAAGTCTAAGAAAGCAGAAAGGCTTCTCAAATTTTGATCATTTCCTGCTGCATTAACCCAGTTTTCATATTGTCTTAAGAATTTAAAATCTAATGCATCTGCGAGTTTGATTGAGCCGTGCTGAAAATCTCCAGATCTGTCTTCTGTCAATGCTCCGCCACCAATCTCTATTAAAGAGCCATATTTCTGCCCCTCAAGTAAGTCACCAAATCCTTGCAGGTTTGAATCATCTACTGGTTTGTCTTTTATATCTCCTTTATCTTTAAGAGGATCTTCAGGTTTGTCATCAGGTTTATCTTCATCTTTTGGCTTGTCATCATCTTTAGGCTTTTCCTTTGGTTTTTCCTTAGGTGTTTCCTCTTTTGCTTTTTTTCGCGCAGCCTCTAATTTTTTTTGAAGTCCTGCTCTCTGTGAACCATATTGATCAAAAGGAAATAATTTTTCTGCATCTTGCAGCAATGCTACTGCTTCGTCATAAAAGTTCGCTTGCTGTTCTGGTTTCTCAGAAGCCTCTGCTTGTTCTATTGCAACCTCTATTGCAGTATTATAACTATTCAATTCGCTCAATGGATGATGTTCTTTTTTTGATTTCTTAACTGCCGCGGTTGCTTCAGTAATATATTTTTGAAATTCATCTGTAAGCATCAAGCCAGGATTTTGTTTTGCCAGTGCAAGTCCTCTTTTTGCAACCGTCAACATCTCTTCCGAATACTGTGTTCCTTTAACAAAAAATTCTGCTTCTGAAAGTTTTTCATACAATGTTTTTTCAGCACGTGCAAGGATTGCGATTTTATCTTTACCGCTTACTTTGCGGGCTTTCATAACTTCGCTTTGATAAGCAGTTCTTGCTTGCAATTCTCTCTTCTGCATCTGGGCATAATCTCTTGCAACAGAAGCTATCCTTTTCTTTACATGAGAATCACTTACTTTTTTCACCAAATCATCCAGAACATTATTACGGTCTTTGTCAGATATAGTTGGATCTCTATACGCAGTATCGATTATCTGAAATATTTGTTCATCTATTCCTTTGCCTTTTGAATTTGCATATGCTTTTTCATAACTATTAACTAGAATTTCAATAGGGGTTGGTTTTTTTGGCGCAGGCGCTTCTTGTGCATTTGCTATTCCAGGCATATATGCAATAGCAGCCAGCGTTAATACTGCTCCAATATACTTTGCTTTTCTCCCTAGAACTCTGCCTGTCTCTTTAATATAATTAAATACCAATATTGTTCCCCCTGCGCTTGCTAAAACTCTGCCTAATATATAAACTTTTCGATAAGTGAGTATTTTAAAGTAGTGAAACAGAATTTGTGTCTTTTTTCGTCAAGAACAAGTGATAATTAAAGATATGTGTATAGCACCTAGCGAAGTTCTCAAACATACAA
>JAHWHT010000010.1 GCA_019323135.1 Candidatus Woesearchaeota archaeon | reverse complement strand
GGCTAAAGAAAAACCACACATGAACCTGGTATTCATCGGACACGTTGACCACGGTAAATCAACAAGCGTAGGTAGATTAATGTTCGATAGCGGAGCATTGCCAGAACAAGAATTAAGAAAACTAAAAGAAAAAGCAGAGGCATTGGGTAAAGGCGGATTTGAATTCGCATTCGTAATGGACAACCTGAAAGAAGAACAGGAAAGGGGAGTTACAATCGACCTGAGCCACAAGAAGTTTGATACAGATAAATACTACTTCACAATAATTGATGCACCAGGTCACAGAGACTTTATCAAGAACATGATTACAGGAGCATCACAAGCAGATGCAGCAGTACTTGTTGTCTCAACCGAAGGAGTTATGGCTCAAACAAAAGAGCACGCATTCCTTTCAAGAACCTTGGGCGTCGGACAGATGATTGTAGCAGTAAACAAAATCGACACAGTAAACTTTGACCAAGCAAAATATGAAGCTGTACAAAAAGAAGTAGCAGCACTGCTTAAGTCAGTAGGATACAAAGACGAGCAAGTACAATTCTTGCCAATATCCGCATACCACGGCGACAATGTTGTCAAAAAATCAGACAAAATGCCATGGTGGAAAGGACCAACTTTGATGGAAGCTCTAGACCAGCTAAGCGAACCTGAAAAACCAACAACCTTACCATTGAGACTACCAATCCAAGACCTATACAACATCAAAGGTATCGGAACAGTCCCAGTTGGAAAGATTGAAACAGGCGTCATGAAAGTAGGCGACAAAGTTATAATTGTTCCTGGAAGAGAAGGAAAAGGTGTAAGCGGCGAAGTAAAAACAATTGAGATGCACCACTCTGCTGTTAATCAAGCAGGACCAGGCGACAACGTAGGATTCAACGTCAGAGGAATCGGCGTAAAAGATGCTGCAAGAGGCGATGTATTAGGAACAACAGACAAACCTCCAACAGTAGCAACTGAATTCACAGCACAAATAGTTGTCTTAAACCATCCAACTGTTGTGACCGTAGGATACACACCAGTATTCCACATCCACACAGCACAGATTGCGTGCCAGATAACTGCAATTGAAAAGAAAATCAATCCGCAGACCGGCGAAACACTGCAAGAAAACCCAGACTTCTTGAAGAATGGGGAAGCAGCAATCGTAAAGATTAAACCGGTACAGCCAATGTGCATCGAGAAGCAGAAAGAAATACCTCAGATGTCCAGATTCGCGATTAGAGACTCTGGTCAGACTGTAGCTGCAGGCATGTGCATAGATCTGGTAAAGAAAGAGATGTAATTCGCTTAAAGCGAATTTAATTTTTTTTATTTATTACAATCACCACCAACTACAGAGAAAATGCAAAAAGCAAGAATAAAACTGGCAAGCATAGATATTGACAAGCTGAATCAGACTTGTGAATACATACAGGACATAGCAGAGAAGACTGGAGTCTACATGAGAGGTCCTATTCCTTTGCCAACAAAGAAATTGAAACTTACCACAAGAAAAACACCTTGCGGTAATGGCGCAGAAACCTTTGAAAGATTTGAGATGAGAATACACAAAAGACTAATTGATTTAGGTCTTGATGAGAGAGCGCTTAGATTGGTTATGAGAGTTCCTATTCCTGAAGGTCTTAACATTGAAATAGAAATGTTAGACGCATAATTCTTTTACACTATAACCTGTGCATATCACGCTTCGTTTGGTTTCTGATATCGATTATATTCCAGATTTATCTTGAATCGCAGCGCAGGTTACAGAACTTCGCTAGGCGATATGCACATACCACTATAGAAAAGCATAAATACTACTTTCTAAACACCAGTATTATGGGTGAAATTTTAGACGTTGTAGATGAGAATAGCGAAATTATAGCAACAGCTTCTAGAGAAGAATGTCATGAGCAGAAGTTAAGGCATAAAGGAATACAGATATTCATACTTAATGCTGAAGGAGATCTATTTGTTCAGAAAAGAAGCGACAGTAAAGATACCTTTCCTGGACTTTATGAAGGCGGAATAACTGGACATGTTCTTTCTGGAGAGAAATGCATTGAAGCAGCAATCAGGGAGCTAAAAGAAGAGCTAGGGATAGAAGTTACTGCTGATGACCTGAAAGAAATCATGCGCTTTAAAGTACTGTTTGAGAACGAACACGAATTAATCACTGCGTATCTGTTAGATTATGACGGGCCTATAAAAATAGACAATGATGAAGTTGTATCTGGTGAGTTTGTTCCGATTGATGATTTAAGACAGAGAATAAAAGACGATGACAAAGAGTTCACACCAGTTTTCTTAATAGGATTTGACAAATTTATGGAAATAAAGGATATAGTTTAGAATCCTGAATCATTCAAATGTTTCAAAGCCTTGTAGTGCCATGCTAAAGCAGAATCAAAATCATTTGACTTGAAAAGAATGTCTGCTCTTCTTCCGACTTTAGTACCTGATTTTTCTCCAAAATTATCCCAAACTGTGTGCTGATACCAGATACTGCAATTGTTTCTAGAATTACTCTCGATATACATCCCTAAAAGCGCACTCATTAAAACAGAATCCGCATTCTTAACACTCCTTGTAACAACAGTATAAAATCCATTCCGCGTCCTATCAGCTAACTCAAGTGCGTTAGCAATATAAATCCTAGAAGGTATTTCCCCGGGCGGAGAGTCATAAAAAGGATCTGCACCATTTAATTTTGCTAACTGAATATCTATAAAATCATCTAGGTCTATATCCAAAAAATCAAATTCCCCTTCACTCATCGAGAATAAGGATAATGGGACCATATAAAAAGGTTTGGGAGAATAGATTAAAGATAAAAGATTTGCAGGTATTCACCAAAAGATTTAAAAACCAGACTGCCTATTTTGCTTATATGAAAAAAGAGGGGAGTTGGATACTTATTTACATATTCTTATTTGCAGTCCTGCTTATCTTAAGAATTGCAGGACCGATGCAGAATTACATTCTGTGGACACAGATGACTTCACACATATTCCATTCATTGCTCGCGATTTTGCTTGCGCTTACTTTTTCAGAAATTGCAAGCATGTACCTAAAGCATTCTTCGCTAATAAGAATCGCGCATTATACTCTTTTCTTTGGAACCTGCATAGTGATTTTTTTCATATTCCAGGACAAATTAATTACTGCAAGTATCTCTGTAGGTATTGTTGCAGCGGCTTTAGCATTCATCTTTCAGACACCCATAGTAAATTTTATGGGCTGGCTATATCTTATAATGGGTCAGGTGTATAAAGAAGGAGACCGGATTAGAATAAATGATTTTAAAGGAGATGTACTGGATATAACTCCTCTTCGTACAAAAGTACGAGAAGTTGGAGGAGAGTATATTGCTTCAGACCTGCCGAGCGGAAGGCTTGTCACTTTTCCTAATTCATTATTGCTTACAGCTCCGCTCTCTAATTACTCTAAATATTTTCCATATATCTGGGTGGATATTCCATTTCAATTGACGTATGATACTGATTTTGGGTTTGTGATGAAAAACATAGAGACGATGATCAAGAAAAACTTAAAAAAATATAAAGAAGATATGCTTACAAGGTACAAAGTAATGCTTCATTTCTTTGATGTGAAAAAAGAAGATTTCAAACTGATTAATTTTAACTTGACTTCTGTGCAGAGCTGGATAGAACTGCGGGCAACTTTTCCAGTGCATCCTGATGAACAGTCTGAAATTACTACGAACATAACAGCAGAAGTAATACAATTTTTCAAGAAAAACCCTAAAAAAGTAGGGTTTCCAAAAGGAAGGGCAAGGTAAATATTAAAAAAATAAAAAAATCAAAGCAGACTAATCATAGTCTTCATCCTGAACTTCATCATCCTAATCTCCCATCAGGTGCAGTTTCATGCGCAGACCTCCTTATTTTTTCTTTTTTGCGGTTGCCGCAGCTTTTTTCTTTTTAGCCATTTTTACCTTTCACCTCAGGTTGTGTATAATAAATAGGAAGAACACTAGCTTGAATCACAATGGAGAAATCGACTGAAAACAAAAAGGTGAAATAAGTATATAAAGCTTTCTAAAATTGCTTTTGCAATTTTAGAATTTGTGAAATCCTTGATTTCACAATTTTCTAAATTGAGATTTTACAGAGGATAAATTATTCGTACCTAAGCGCGAACTCAACTAGCGTTTCGTAGCTTTTAGATACTCGTTTCACTCGTATCTCAAAGCGTCGACAGGCTTCAGTTTAGATGCCTGATAAGCTGGAACTGCTCCTGCAAGAACACCGACAACAACTGAGACAGACAAAGCAAGAATCACAGATGTCATTGATACTAATGTTCCTCCACGGAACATACGCAGATCGCCCATCAAAGATGGGAGTGCGCCAGAAAGCACCACTCCAACAATGATTCCCAATATTCCGCCCACTAATCCTATGAGCGCTGCGTTAAATAAGAAGATTTTCATGATGTCTTGATTCTTTGCACCTATTGCCTTCATGACACCAATTTCTTTAGTTTTTTCAAGAACAGAAGTAAACATGGTATTAGCAATGCCCACTGCGCCAACAATCAAAGAAACCGCAGCAATAGCTATCAAGAAAATATTCATAGAAGACATCATTTCTGTTCGGGATTCCATCATTTTTTTGTTAGACGAAACTGTAAAATCCCTGTCTTTCTCAGTAACATGCCTGGCCATCATCAATTTTTTCTCAATCTTTGCAATCACATTATCTAAATCTTCTTCATTTTTTATCTTTATGACAATCGAATCATAGACATCATTTTCTTTATCATCAATTATTTGATACGCCATTTGTAGAGGCATGTAGATACTGGTGCTAGTGTCATCAAGTATTCCTACAACGCGAAAAGAACTGCCCTCTATGGTAATCATCTTATTAATGCCAACAGGCTGATCAAAATAAGAATCTGCCAGCTTTCCGCCAATAACAATTACGTTTTGGTCTGCAGAATCAAGTAATCTTCCGTCTCGTATTTCATTTGTTGTGATTTTTGACCACACTTTCTGGTCAACACCAGTCAAAGAAATAGAGCCAGACTTTCCAATATAAGAAACATCGACAGTTCCCCGTATATTTGTGTCAATGATAGAAATGTCAGGGATGCCTTTCAAGGCCTGTAAATCAGTTCTGTCAAGCACGACTTCCTCTTCAGTTGCTGTAGCACTTCCCCCGCCTCCAGGAGACCCGCCACGCATCCTTCCAAACATACTGCCGCCGCGAGAATAACCTGCAGTTAGCGTTAAAATATCTCCGCCTAAATCACTCATCTGTGCATTCATAGATTCCTGCATTCCCTCTCCTAAAGAAATAATTGCGATGACTGAAGCTACGCCAATAACTATTCCAACTATGGTCAGCCAGCTCCTTAACCGACTATTCAAAACCATATTCAATGCATGCTGCAGACATCTAGTAAGTTTCATTTCTTTCTCTTTAACACACTGCTCAACTTGAACTTAGGGTTCTCTAGCTTTTTTCTCTTATACTTTTTGTATGCGATAAATCCAACAATCAAAACTGCAAGTCCAATGAAATACCATTGATATGTAGACCAAAAGCTTTCCTGCTGCGCCTTCATGCCCCTAAACCCTGTTGTTGTGCCATCTGCCGACATCATTGCAGAAGGATTCAATGGAACTTGTTTTTCAAGAGTTTTTCTATCGCCCATTGTATCTGTATAATCAATCTGAATCAAAACAGTTCCAGAAGACTGCGAATCACGCTGCGCCCTTAATTGCATACGTTCTTCTTGGGTCATTTTACTGAAATCAACTGCAGACCTTGCTCCTGCACCTCCTGACTGTAAACTAAAACTCGCAACAGTATAATCCCCTTTGTTCAAGTTTCCGATTATAACTGAATTAGAACCAGATACTTTCCAATCTTTCTGCTCGGGAATTATCACAGAAACTGAAAAAGCAGGATTGCTCCCTATATTAGCAACACTGAAAGACGTCTCGCCCATAGAACTCTCAGAGAACGCAATATCAAAATCAGTCTCTCCACCAACATAGACTCCTGCAATAGTATTTATTTCCTCATCTTCACCAGTCAAAGAGTTTTCATACTTTAATGAAAGATCCAACTTGTATAATCCAGAATCTGCATTTGAATCTGCAATAACCTTGTAATCCAGCTCTGCAGATTCTTCAACATCAATGTACTTAATGTATTTAGTATTGTCAGAACCAACAGGAAGAATTACTCCATCTTCGTTTTCCCAGGAGAAAGAAAGATCTCTTAACGGAGCAGAACCAAGATTAGTAATAACAAACTTCATATCGGTCTGCTTCCCAGGAACTAAATCCGTTTTATCAATGTATATAATCTCTGCACCTTCCTTGCCTTTAACATCAACACTGATTGTCTTTTTGATGCCTGCAGACTCTTTTTGTCCTTCTTGATACTGCCAGAAAACTAAATCATACGTTCCAGCAGGAGCATTTCTGTCAATCTGTATTCTGTACTTAACAATCTTATAATCATCTCCTGTTTGATAAGAATCAAGAGTGCCTAGTTTTTTAATAGCGCTTTCTCCAGGAACCATGCTAAAAGGGTATTGGCTTTCCAGCTCTAACACTGCATTTTCCGATGGCAGGCCTTCTGTGTTCTCAACACCAATCCTCACCTCAACAATACTGCCTGCAATAGCAGGATCTGGATCCTGATTGACCAAACTGACCGTAAGAACATCTGCAGCAGATACTGCTACTGAAAAAATGCTTACTGTAATAATTAATAATAGACTTAATAACAATATTTTTGATTTCATTTTTTCTTCCTCCCAGATTTCATTTTTTTATTTTGATATTTCTTAAGGACTTGTCCGTCTTTAAGTTCAATAATTGTGCGCGCATATTTTGCAAGATTCAAATCGTGCGTAACTATTATTATTGTCTTTCCATCTTTTTTCCACAATTCAGATAACATGCCCATGATTTCCTTTCCCGTAACACTATCTAATGCGCCAGTAGGCTCATCTGCAAGAATGATTTCCGGGTCACAAGCAAGGCTCCGCGCAATAGAAACTCTTTGCTGTTCTCCGCCAGATAATTGCGTGGGCTTGTTGAACAGCTTATCACTAAGACCGACCAGAGTTAATAATTTTTTTGCCCGTTCAGAAGCAGCAGCGCCAGGCATGTCTTGAAAATCCATCGGCAGAAGAACATTATCAAAAGCAGTCATAGAAGGAAGAAGATTATATTGTTGAAACACAAAACCTATCGTATTTCCTCTTCTTGAAGCTAAATCAGATTCGTCCATCTTTGAGACATCTTGAGATTTTAATAAGACTTTTCCTTTAGTAGGAATGTCCAGACAACCAATCAAATTCATTATAGTTGATTTTCCAGAACCAGATGCTCCGATTATAGCAACGAAATCTCCTTTTTCAATCTTAATAGAAACACCTCGTAATGCAGGAACTTTAACCAATCCCATCTGATAAATCTTCCAGACATTATCCAATTCTATCAAGGTCTTGGGTTTCATTGCACTTTGTTTATTAATTCCCCTTTATAAATAAGATGGACTTAAAGTGAACTTTTTACTGCTTCTGCCAGCCCGATATTATCTAATTCATCTAAACTACACTTTATTTCAATCCATTCTTTCTGTTGGTTCTTTGAAATCTTATTCAATATTGATTTTAGTATCTGCATTTTAACCACCTTTGAAAATAAAAAAGGAAGAGATTTTCTCTTCCCTTATTCTGCGTGAGACCTCTTATGCTCGGATGAATCCATTCCGGATTTCATTCTTCCCATGCCTCCTTTGCCACGACCCATACCTTCTTTTGTCATGCCGGGCGCTTTATCCTGGCGCATTCCTCTGCCGCCACCAATACCAAGTCCTGGTCTTTCAAGTCCAAGCTCTTCAGCAAGACCTTTTACAGTTTTCCAATCTTTGCTTTCTTTGGCTTGATGAAGCTCTAAGTATGTGCCGAAGTTTTCTGGCGTAATCTTCGCCACAAGTTCTGGCACAGGTTCTAGACTGCTGACAGCAGTATGCCAGGCATCATAGTCTCCAGATTCCAATGCATTATGTATTGCATCTCTGGTTTCCTGCATAGCAGACATCTGCTCTTCTCTTTGATTGTTGCGTTCAACCATTTCGTTGAATCTCGCTTCAGTCAGTTCAGAAAATCTGCCTGACATGCTGTTTTCTTCCATTGCAGAAACAAAGGCGTTATAATCCCCTGTATCCAAAGCAGTTTTGGCTGCATCATTACTATAGAGCATTCCTCCTCCCTGGCCTTTTTCGCCAAAAGGGAAAGCAAATGCGCCAATAGCAATCACGCCCACCAAAAGCACTGCTAAAATTCCTAACATAGGTGCTTTTCTCATTTTTTCTTACCTCCATTTATTTTACTCATGGAAAACAAGATAACCTCCATAATATTTAAACAAGAAGAAGGAAAAATGTGCACTTCAAATCCATAGAATTTATAAAGCTTTAAATACATTCCAAATGTAGTGATAAATATGCCTCCAATGTTTCATAACCCACTATGGTTCGTAACAGAACTAGGATACACGCTCATTGTTATATTTCTTTGTTTCTTGATATATTTCAAGACAAAAGATATGTATGATTTGACTAAACACAAAGGAATATATTATTTCAGAAATACTTTCTTATTTTTTGGACTAGCATATATGTTCAGGTTTGTATTCGGCTTGATAAGAATGACAGATCAGTGGCTAGACATTATCTATATACCTCGCGGTACGATGATGCCGATAATGATACTTTTCACAGGATACTTCAGCACAATGGCGCTTCTTTGCTTAATTTATTCTACAGTGTGGAAACGATACTCTAGCAAAGACTTTTTTATTGCAGCAAACATCCTTGCAGTACTTATTGCAATTGCTGCGGCAATATCTCCAGAAGTGTTTATCATAACACAAGCAATACTGCTAGTTGTTGCAATAACACTAAGTGTTGTTCTCCGCAAAAAATCAAAATTTTCCAAAGTGTTTTTGCTGTATTTCTTGCTGTTTATGTTTTGGATTATCAGCTTGATACTTGTTTTGGGAAAATGGGCTCTTAGTTTTGAGTTAAAACTTTTGCTGGAAATAATATCTATTGGATTTTTTGCATTCCTTTACTATAAAGTTTCTAAATGGACAAAATGAAAATTCCAAAAAAGAATCAAATTAGTTGGAATTTTCAATGCTCCAAATACAGAGGCATTTGGAACAAATGAGAAAACGAGACAGACTAGGAGTTATTTACGACATACTTAAAACTATTCGTGACAATCATAACTCAATAAAAACAACACCTTTGCTTAGATACTCTAATCTGTCCTCTCAAAGCTTTTCAGATTATTACAAAGAATTGCTGTCCAAAGAATTGATTAAAGAAGTCAAAGACAAAAAAGGAAAGAAATTTGTTACGCTAACTGACAAAGGATTCAAATTTCTAGAGAAGTATAAGTTGATTTTAGGTTTTATTGATGAATTTGAATTGTAGAAACAGTTAAGTCGAGTTTTAAAGCTCACCAATCCAAGAAACGCCGGCGGCAGGATTTGAACCTGCACGTCCTTGCGGACAGGAGGGTTCGAGCCTCCCGCTATACCAGATTAAGCGACGCCGGCATAAAAAAGAGGATAATAATGCACTATATTAATGCTTTTCTAAATATAGAAAAAAAATCAAAAAGTTTATAAAGGCATTATGTAATAAGTTTACTAAAAGAGGTATACTGATGCGAATAGCCAAAATACTAGCAATCATCACACTAATTACTATCCTTACTATATCTATTGTGGCTGTTGCGACAGCACAAGAGAGTGCATGGTCTCTGCCATACAAAAGAGATACAGGCAGTGCTGAAAGAAAAAGAGCAATAGCATTTGGGGAAGACTTTACAAAGCCATATGCCTGGGCTGGAATAAAATACCGGACAGTAGGCAATCAAGGACTAAAAGGATCAACATCAGTAAAGTCTAATCTTCCATATAATGAATACATAAAATACGCAAGAAATCCAGGACATATCAGCAACTTTGATCCAAGAATGAGAGGATACACAATAATGAATGAATACTTTGACATGATACCAGTAGAATTACCGTATTACATGAATGCAGGACAAAAACTTTTACCACAGCCTCCATCTGGAGCAGTAAGAATAACCAGCACAAGAGATTCAAAAGGACAACAAAGATCATACATGCCAAGGTCAACAGTGCAATTAAGAGTGGGATATCTTCCAGAACTAAACTCATATGAAGTCTATGAAGCATGGCTAGTAGATGAAGACACTGATTATGTATTGTCTTTAGGAAGAGTAATTCCTCCAGGCGCAGGACAGTTATCCACGCTAAACTTTGAAGTTGCAAATGATTTATTCAATTATGATTATGCAATGGTCACCATAGAACGGTTTCCAGAATTCAGGCAGAGAGGCCCATTAGGAGATGTTGTACTTGTTGGTTCAATACCGCAAGTAAGAAAAGATACAAATGCAGTGAGCGCAACATCATATTATGAAAAAGAATACTGGCCAGGAAAATGAAAAAAACAATAATAATCGGAATTGCAATCGCAGTATTATTATCATGCATAGCAACAGCTCAAGATAATCCATACGGCAACCCATATGGAAGCACATACGGATATGCACTGCAGGGCTACCAGCATGACTATAAATCACCATTTCCATTTGGCGGTTCATCTATATACACAGACCCGGACAGGGCAGGACCGCACAGGTTCACACATTATGACCAGAGAGTGCAGCCGCCAAGAGAAATCAAGAAAACAGTATTCTTAGAACCACCAGGCGGACAAGAACCATTAGTGAGAGGATTTCCAGCATTTGCTCCAAGAGGAAACGCATTAATCTACAGCTCAACAGCAAGAGCATATGCATTAGGACAAGTTGTATTAAAAACAAAAGACATAGAGGCCTCATCTAAAGACAATACTTACTATGAAGGCTGGCTATTTGATGCAGACACAGGATACAGAACAAGCTTGGGCGTATTCCAGGCAACAACTTTTGGAAACGGATTATTACAATACAATATAGACGACTACTTAGATGGATATGATTATATATTGGTCACAAAAGAACCAAAACCAGATCTAGACCCATCACCAAGCCAAGAAGTTGTATTGATTGGAGAGATACAAGCACCAGTATCATACTACAAACCATTCACATCAACACAAACAGATTATGGTTATGTAACAAAAGAAGCATCAAGTTAAATTCTTTTTTTATTTACAATTTTTTATAATATTACTTATTGTAAGTCCGAACTTTTTCTTTAACTGCTCTCCAGAACCAGATTCGCCAAATCCATCTGCACCAATACGCTTTATTTTAACAGGGTGATGTTCGCTTAATAACTCTGCAACTGCCCCGCCTAGACCGCCTTTTATTTGATGGTCTTCAACTGTGACTATTTTCTTAGATTTCTTTGTGTATTTTAGAATAGTTGCTTTGTCTAGAGGATCAATTGTGTGGCAATTGATTACAGTTGCATTAACCTTTTTCCCTGCCTCTAGAGCTTCGTGCAAAACAGGACCGCAAGCGATAATTGTGATGTTCTTTCCTTTTCTCAAAACATTTGCCTTGCCAATCTTAAAAGGCTGTTTAGGGAGTTCAGGAGTTTTTGGCCTTGTTAATCTAACATAAACAGGACCTTTTAGTTTTGTTATAGCCTTAATTACTTTCTTTGTCTGGTCATAATCACAAGGAACAATAACTTTCATATTAGGAAGAGCACGCATTATCGCAATGTCTTCCAGAGCCTGATGAGTTGCACCGTCAGGACCAGTAATCATTCCTGCATGAGTTGAGACAAGTTTAACATTAGCATCTGTATAACAAACACTCTGCCTTATGTGATCTAAACATCTGTTTGGCACAAATACTGCAAAACTAGATACAAAAGGAATTTTTCCTTCTAAAGCAAGACCTGCTGCCATGCCAACCATGTTAGCCTCTGCAACACCTGCCTGGAAAAATCTTTTAGGGAATTTCTTTTGAAAAGCATCTAATCTAACACTAGGGGTTAAGTCTGCGCTTAAAGCTACAATATTCTTATTCTTTTTAGCTAATTCAACAATTACTTCTCCATAACCATCTCTAGTTGATTTCATATTCTTTTCCTTGCTTTTTCTAATTCTGCTAAAGCTAATTTAGCTTGTTTTTCATCTGGCGTCTTGCCATGCCATTGATATTTATTTTCCATGAAAGAAACTCCTTTGCCAGGAATTACATTTGCAATTATTACAATTGGCTTTTTTGATTTTTTTGCAGTCTTTGCTGATGTTAATATTTGCTTAAAATCATTTCCGTTTATTGTCAGAACATTCCAGTTAAATGCCTGGTATTTTGCTTTAATTGATTCAAGAGGCCAGACTTTTTTTGTAGGACCGCAAATTTGAATGTGGTTTCTATCTAAGATAAAAATAAGATTATCTAATTTGTACTTGCTTGCTGCATTGATTGCCTCCCAAGTACTGCCTTCATCATGCTCGCCATCGCTTGTTACACAGTAGATGAAATGCTTTTTCTTATCTAACTTAGCTGCTAAAGCCATGCCAACAGCAAGACATACGCCTTGACCTAAAGAACCAGTGGCTGCTTCTAAAGGGGGAAAGTTTCTCCTGCTAGGGTGGCCTTGAAGTTTTGACCTATATTTTCTTAATGTTAAAAGCTCTTTAACTGGAAAATAACCTGCTCTTGCCATTGCAGCATATCGCACAGGACAGATGTGGCCGTTTGATAGAATTAATCTGTCTCTTTTATCTGATAATGGTTTTTTTGAATCCTGATTTAAGATATTGAAATATAATGCAGTGAAGACATCTGCCATACCTAGTGGGCCTGCAGAGTGACCAGAACCTGCCTTGACTAGCATTCTAATAATATCCTGACGAACAGTATTAGACATTAACTTCAAGTCTTTAATGCTTGTTAGTTTTTTCATCCTCTTTTTTAAGTACTATAATCAATATGCATATCTTTGCCTTTGATGTGCTTGATTACACTGAGACCTGCATTACAGCCCTCGCCAACATCAGTTGCAATCTGTGGATTGCATCCAGTGCAGTTGCCTGCAGCAAAAACACCCTTAACATTAGTGTTTCCATTTCTGTCAATTACTATTGAATTATTTTTGATTTGAACGCCAAGCTTTTGAGCAAAACTCAGAGCAGTGGCAGTACCAATTGCAACAAAAACACCGTCAAACTTCTCTTCTTTATCATTAATCTTTATATTTTCTAGATTCTTTTTACCTGTGAACTCTGTTATTTTTTCATTTCTCAAATTTACTTTGTTTTTTTCCAGAGCTTTCTTGAACTCAGGAGACATTTCCCAATCTTTTCCTTGAGAGAATAAAGTAATATCTTTTGTGAAAGATAAAAGCTCGATAACTTCATGAGCTGCAAAATTACCATTGCCAACAACTGCGATTTTTTTATTTTTATAGAAAAAGCCATCACAGATAGCGCAATAACTCACGCCTTTTCCAGTGAGTTCTTTCTCTCCTTTAATACCTGCAGGAGCACAAGAAGTTCCTGTTGCGATTATGATATTCTTTGCTTCGTATTCCTTATTATCATCAGTTGTTACCTTGAAAGCACCATCTTGACCTTTTGCTCCGACAACATTTGAATTAATTATCTCTGCGCCTAGTTTCTTTGCTTGATCTATGCCTTTTTCCAGCATTTCTTTTCCTTCTAGCTCTGCTCCAAAATAATTCTGGATAAAATGTGCTTTCCAGAGCATGCTATTTTCTTTAGAACCAAGAATCAAGGTCTTTAACTGGCTTCTTGTGGTGTAAATCGCTGCAGAGAGACCTGCAGGCCCGCATCCTATAATTATTACGTCATACATTTTGCATCATTCTTTAATTGGTGTACTGCAGTTTTTATATCTTTTGCTTTATGGATAGCTCCACCTGCAGCAAAGACGTTTGCACCTGCTTTTTTTGCAAGACAGAGTGTTCCTACTGCTACACCGCCGTCAACTTCGATATTTATATTTTTATTCCATTTTCTTATCTGTCTTATCTTTGGGAGCATTTTTTTGAGGAATTTCTGTCCGCCCCAACCTGGCTTAACAGTCATTACAAGAATCTGATCAACTTGGTTGATATAAGGCTTTACTTTGCTGGCTTTAGTCTTAGGATTTAGAGCAATGCCAACTTTTATTTTTGCTTTTTTTATCTTTTTTATTAATTCATTGACATGTTTTGCATTTTTACAGGATTCGATATGGAAAATAATCATCCAAGGCTTTAGTTTTATGAAATCATTTACGTATTTGTCAACATCTTTAACCATTAGTTGAATTTCTGTCTTGAGTTTTGTCTTGACCATACTTTTTGGGCCGATTGTTTTATTTTTTGCAAACTTGTTGTCGATTATGTCTATTTGAACTCTCTTGACGTAAGGGCGTACTTTTTTTAGCCTCTCAACTAAAGCTTTTTTGCTTTTGACAAGAATTGCGTGAACAATATGATTCTTAACCATGTTTTTCAATGCTGTTAATCTTTTTTAATCTCCTGACATGCCTTGGCTCAAAAGTAAAGTCAGTCTCTAGCCAGGTTTTTACTATTTTGTCAGCTTTTTTAGGGTCTAGGTCCCAGCCTGCCAAACAGATAACGTTTGCATTATTGTGCTGACGGCTAAGCTTTGCATTTTTTTGATTCCAGACAGCAACTGCCCGTATTCCTTTAACTTTATTTGCTGCAATGCAGATTCCTTCAGCACTGCCGCAGAAAAGAACACCTTTTGCTTCTCCTTTAGCTTTCTGAACTGCTTTTGCAACTTTATAGCCATAATCAGGGTAATCATCTGTCATGATTAATTTTGTGTTGCCTTTGTCAATTACTTTGTATTTTAGTTTTCTAAGATACTTTTTGACATGCTCTTTTAGCTTAAATCCGCCATGATCTGATCCAATATAGATTTTCATTGCATAATCCTCAACAGAGTCTTGATGTTTTTCACTCCTTTTGTATTTAACCAGTCATTCTGCTTTTTAATACTTTTTATTTTTAAAGCCTCTTGCCAGATGGCTCTTCCTGCTGTAAAGCCAGAACAGCCTCCTTTTTTTGCAATCTTTAACTGCTTTGCAAATTCTTTGAATGGAATTCCTGCTGTCAAAAGAACCCATGGCTGTTTTATGCTCTTTGTTATTTCTTTACAGGTCTTTAGATTGCCAGGATAGGGTATTTTTAGAATAGCTGCGTTGTATTTGTTCTTTGAAAACTCTTTAGCTGATTTTAGGATTAGATTTGGGAGTTTCTTTTTGAAATCCTCTTTTACTGGATAAATAACTAATTCTAATAGATAGGGAATGTCTTGGTTTTTACATTGCTTGCCAATCTTTTCTGCAATCTTTTTCTGGTAATCTTTAATTTCTTTAGAAGCCTCTGGATTGTACAAGATGTTTATTTTTACTGCGTCTGCACCTTTTTTTACTGCTTTTTTTACACTCCAGTTTTTTTGAAGAACTGTTTTTCTTCCTTTAGGCTTTTCTATGTATCCGCTTTTTTCAACGCAGAAGAGTAATCCTTTTGGGACAGTCTTTGCTAATGATAGACTGTATATTGGGTCTAACAGAATTGCACTAGGGTATTTTCCAATTGTCTTGATGATTCGTTTCTTTGCATCACGGATTTGTTTTTTTGTGGCTTTTTTCCCTAGAGTCTTGCTGTAAGCTCTTAAGAACGAACCTCTCTGGTCTAGCGCAAGTATGGTGAACTTACCCTTATTGTTTTGAAGTTTACAAAGATTAGATTTCATAATTTTTTCCGGCTTATTCTACACAATTTTTTTGATTTCATTGCTTTCAGAGCCTGCGGTCTTGTCAAAAGTTTTTCTTTAGCACCGATGTGACTTAATACTGAAACGCCATCTGCATAGCCAAGACGCATTGCTTTCTCAATATCATAACCCAGAATAATCCCTGCAAGAACACCTGAAGCAAAACTGTCTCCTGTCCCTGTTGCTTCAATAATCTTTTGCTTGCCCACATGCATAGTGTATTTATCAATTCCATTATAGGCATATGCTCCTCTCTTGCCGTCTGTGATGACAACCAAAGGAACATGTTTCTGCAATTTCTTTAGCAAGAAATCAATATTATTTGTCTTGCGGTGCGCTATATCCTGAGCTTCTTCTTTGTTAAGAACCAATAAATTGCAGGCACTAATAATTTTCTTTAACTTTTTAAAACCCATCCTTGCAACATAAGGACTTGGGTTAAAAGCCAGCTTGATTTTTTTCTTTTTTGCGTATTGAGCAATTTTTTCAGCAGTTTTGAAGCTTTCACCAAGCAAAGAACCCATGTAAAACCATTTTGTTTTAAGCTTGTTTAAGCTAATATCTGAAATCTTTAATTTGTCATTTATGCCCTTGTATGCCAGAATAGTCCTGTCTTTCTCAAGACCGATGATAATCACTGAGAATCCTGTGCTTCCCCCTTTCTTAATCTTTCCTAAGAATTTTACTTTTTCCTTTTTCATCTGATTAAGAATATGCTTAGAATTTTCATCATCACCTATCTTGCCTACCCAGCCGGTTTTCAAGCCTAATCTAGCAAAAGCAACTGCACAATTAGTTCCTCCACCACCAGTATCCATGTGAAGATAATCAACCAAAATCTTTGAGCCAATAGGGAGACAAATCTCATGCTTTTTCCTCAAGAGCTCAATACTCTTTGATTTAGAGGAGATAAACGCATCAACACTTGCACTTCCAACAGTAATTACATCAAACATTCTTAGCCTCTTGCATAATCCAGCATCACATCCTGCACTGTCAAGATACCTGCTGGCTTGTTATTGTCTGTCAAAATTATACTGTTTACATCTTCTTTAATCATGAGATTAAGAACCTCTGTGATTGTTGATTTTATATTTGCAGTAGTGACCATTGGGTACGGAGTCATTATATTATCAACTGGCAGTTTTAACATGCTCTGTTTTTCATTATCACCGCCTATTGAACTTGACCAAGAATCATGACTAGAGCTAGACGGCATGCTTCTGCTTGAGGCAGGCCACTTATGAAATCTCTTTAATATATCAAACTCAGTGACAATACCTGCAATCTTTCCCAACTTTCCTACAACAGGGAGCCTGTCAACATTAGACCTATTCATTGTCTTGATTACATTGCCGGTTGCGTCTTTCAAATCAATTGTGATAATCTTTCTTTTTGCAAGCTCTGAAACAGCAATACCCTTGTATTCTGCTTTTATCTTTCTCAGAACAGTTCTTGCAGTGATAACGCCTACTAATTTGTCTTTTTCAAAAACAGGGAGAGCTCTAGTGTCTGCAGAAGCAAATAATCTGCAAATCTCTGTCAAATCAGCAGAAGACTTTATCTTAGGAACAAAAAAAGGAGTTCCTCTCTTAGACATTTTCTTTGTGAGGTTTTTTAATTTAGTCTTAGAA
>JAHWHT010000009.1 GCA_019323135.1 Candidatus Woesearchaeota archaeon | reverse complement strand
AGATCCTGAATTTCCATACATGGTTCAGTTTTGTGATACTGAAGGTCGTCTTATTGCTGAATCAGGCATAGATGACTTTCAAGGAACTATATAGGTTCCTGCAAGAAGTCGTGAAGAAGCCGTTGGTAAAGCATTGTTAGGTCTAGGTAAAATTTCTGATGATATCGACAAAGGAGAAATTTGCCCACTATACACTAAAGTAGAAAAAGTTGAATTTACATTGACAGAAGACGATTCAAAATATCAAATCAAACTTGAAGAAAGAGTTCAAAAAGAAACTGATTCTGAGTAAATAGCTTATTTTATGACAAGATTTTTATACTCAAATAAAAATACTCATTACCATGCAGCATATCGCAAAAATAAAAGAGATATTAACTGATTTAGGCAGTGTAAGCAAGGATTTCAAGTACTGTCTGCACCCAGATGATGCTGAAGCATTAAGAGTTAAATTAAGTTCTGCTAAAACAAATTTGCTTAAATTATACGATAAAAAAGCCTCAATTCGTTTTGATTCTCTAGATCCTGCCCTGCATAATTTATTCAAGCAAAATTTTAGTTCTTTAGTGCTTGCTGTTGGCGCATTGCAGGAAGTGCATGACTCTAAAGTAAGGGCTCAGCACATTGACCCAAATACGTTTCATAATTTATTACTACAGCACATTCATCCTATTCTTACAAAGATTGATCACCGTCTTTTGGCTATGCATACAACACTAACAGGTTTTCATGTTATTGCCAGAAGAAATCCTTAAATAACAGAAACATAAAAACAATTAAAATGAAAATTCCAAGCTTCCTAAAAGACATTGTTTATTCGTTTAATCCAAAATATCTAGACAAAACAACAAATAAATCTTTTGGTCATGCAGTAGGTTATTTCACCATGATTCTTGCGTTTGCATTTGTAATAATGATGCTTCTTTATGTTCCACAAATCGGACTTTTACCTGGCTTTGTCTCTGAGCAAATCTCTAAGTTTGATGCTTTGAATGTCTCTGGAACAGTGAGCATGAACACTGCAATCCACATTCCTGAAGACAAGCCTTTGTTGACTATTGACATGACTGGAGAAGAAGTTAAAGCTAAATCTCAAAGACTTGTTGTCACAAAAGATTATTTGTTATACAATGTTCTTCAGGGTCAGAAAAAGGTAAATACCAAGGAAGTTTTAGACCCTACACAGCACAAGCCTATTGTAAGTCAATTAATGGCGCTAGTCATAATCTTTATTTTACCATCTATTGTATTTTATTCTTTTATTGCACTCTGGCTAAAATATTTCTTAATGGTTATGGCAGCAGGAACCTTGATTTTTTTACTATCTGAATTAACACACTACCGAAAGAAATGGGCTAAGACAGTAAAACTTACTTGCTTTGCTGCTGGCCCAATTATTGCGATTGAGGTAATCTCTATTCCAATCAATACAGACTGGCTTGTTCCTATATTTCGTGTTGCAGGCATTCCTGTTTACGTGGTAGGTATTGTTGCTTTGCTTGTTCTCACAGGCACAGCAGTTGTATTGACACATTACTTTAAAGATGGTAAGAGTAAATAATCCAAGACAGACTGTTCTCGTCAGTTGCAGAGGTCCTGCAAAAATTATGGGCGTTGAAGAGAATATTAATGACATCATTCCACTAGACTGGCATTCTCCTGCTTCACAAGAACCAAGAGCATATCTCATTCTAGTCAGTAAAAAAGCACCAGCTCTAGAGCGAATAAGAACATCCAAATCTTTTGTTGTGAATTTCATGCCATACGACTTAGTCGAAAAAATAATTGCCTGTGGAACAGAATTCAAAAAAGATGAATTCAAGCAAGTAGGCTTGACAGAAGCAAAATCAGAAAAACTAATTGACTGCCCAAGAATTGAGGAAGCAATTGCTTGGCTAGAGTGCGAAGTAAATAATGAAATAGACGTCGGAGACCATGTCTTATTCATAGGTAACATCTTACACGAAGAAATCACAAGAAAAGCAAAAAGACCTTTCCACATTGATGGAGAAGTGTATACGACTACTTTAGACTAGAAACTTTAATAAACCCTACATTCTAACTTCCAATAATGGACCCAGAAACAGCTAAAAAAGTTAATGAACTTGCTAATAATCTTAAGACTCTTCACATGGCTACAACAATGGAAGAGGCCATAGAAAAGGCAAAAGAGATTATTCTAGGAACTGTAGACGAATCTAAGAGCATCAAGGATTTAATGAGTGAAGTTGAAGAAGAAAAAGCAGATTTGAAAAAAGACACAGAAGCTCTGAAAGATATTCAAGACGACTTGAAAGACATAAAGAAATTACAGGAAAAAGATGCAGAATTAGATGAAACCCAGGCTGAAGAGATTCAAAAGATTGAAAAAAACCTGGATGATATTGAAAAAGATGCTAAATTAATCAAAGACAACACAGATGCTGCTGAAATTGTTCAAGAAGAAGAGTAAGGTTTATATATGTGTTTAAGTGAGTTTTAAACTATGAAAAAGAAATTTCCTACTGCATTGATTGTTGGAGCAGCTATGCTCGCAGTTCTGCTGGGCATTTTTGTTGTCAGAAAATCAACTATTACTGGCAGGGCCACTAGTGGAATAATAAGCACTTTGACTGCTTCCCCAATTTCAACAGGTTTAATCACTGCGGTTGCTGCTGCATCTATGCTTTTGATTGTTATTTTTGCAGGCATTGGCAAAGAAGAGCATTAAACCCCCTTTCTGCCCAAAATAAAGTATATTCTATATTATATAGGTTGAATTACCATAAGCTTTATATATATTGTGACTACTCTAGACTAATAACACATATATGGGGGGATAAGTCATGAAAAAACAACACGTATTAATCTTATCAATGATTCTAATGATAGCAATAGTCTCAGTAAGTGCAAGCGCACTTCAGATTTCAAGTGCTACAATAGGAGATGCAAAAGAAGATAGGGTTTCAAACGTAACTGCAAAAATCACTGTTACAAACAATGGAAATACAACATTGAACAACATTGCATTGAGCACTAATGCATTCTCAAACTACAACATAAGATTTAGCCCAGCTACAATCACAACTCTTGCAGTAGGCGCAGCTGTTCAAGTAACTGTCACAGGAGACATTCCTCTTGATTTTGACGCAGTTGAAACAGACGAAAGTGCAAGTGATTATCTTAAAGAAAAAGCAATAAACATAGGTACTATCACTGCAACAGCAGGCAGTACAGTAGCAACATCAAACTTGAATATGCAGGCAAAGAACCAGCTTGAATTCAAGAAAGTCACAATTGAATGTGGAGACACATCAAAAAGTGTCAAAGATGACAGCAAAATTGAAAATCTAAAACCAGACACCGCTTGTTCTGTTTTCATCGAAGTTGAAAACAATTTCAATGATAAAGACAGCGATGATGATCTTACAGGCGATATTGAATTTGAAGATGCAGATGTAGCTCTTGAAGTTGACGATGATGATTTTGACGTTGACGAAGAAGACTCTGTTGATCCAGCACCTGAAGACACAGACGATACAACTCTTGACTTTGATATTGACGAAGAAGTTAATGATGGAAGCTATGATTTGGTTATAACTGTTCTTGGACAGGATGAAAACGATGCTTGGCACGGCGAAAAGTGGGAAGTTTCACTTAATGTTGACAGGCTTAAGCACGACCTTCAAATCAAAAATGCAGTTATGAATCCAGAAAAGATGGACTGCGAAGGCGGCCAAGTCAAAGTTGATGCAAAAATAATCAATTTAGGCAAAAGGGACGAAGACGACGTAACTGTTGAATTAGAAATCCCAGATCTAGACCTGATAACAAAGAGAACAGGACTAGAGCTTAATGAAGACGATTATACAACACTTTCATTCACTCTAAAAGTTCCAGAGGATGTTAAAGAAGGTGTTTATGCAGTCAATCTTAAGACATACTTTGATGGAATTGCACCAAGTAACACAAAATCATTTAACTTGGCTATCGAAGCATGCGAAGTAGACACTACACCTGCAACCACAGTTGTTACACCAACCACACCTGCAACCACAACTCCAACAACCACAACTGGCGATGGAGCACCTGCAGCAACAGTTAAGCCTTCAACAAGAGATTCCAGCTTCTGGGATTCTAACAATTACTTGTACGTACTTGGAGCGCTTATAGCAGCAGTCTTGATTGTTTTGGTAGTCTTGATTGTAATTGTAGTAAGAAAGCCTAAAAATTAGGGCTTTTTATTTATTTTATTTTTTTAATTGGAGATACTAAAAATGACGCAAAAAACTCTTACAGTGATTTTTTTCATAGTTCTGGTATTGCTAATTGTTACAGGCGGTCTTTACTTATTTCTTCCATGTGACAAAGTAGCAGGCAAGCAAAAACAGCACACAGAAAAAAACATACAAACCACAGTAGAACAAGAAACAAATACTGCAGATTCAGTAGAAATCGCAGTTGACCAAGTAGAAATAAAAGTTAATTCTCTTCAGGATCTTCAGAACACAGTTGATTTTATGGAGCAAAACAATATTGTAAGAAACAAATTTTTGTTCATGAAATGCCCTGACTGCGAATCTGGTTTTGCAATCCAAGACTGTATGGACTTGCTGCAAGACGCTAAACAAGAGCCAGAAATTCTTCACATGGCAGATTCTATTGGTCTAGACCTAGATAATGTTCATAGAATCAACAAAAAGAACGAAGATAACGGAATCTTTTGTTATTATTATACTTAATTTTTTTCTTTAGCCTTTTCTTCTTTAGCTTTCTCTTTCATCTTTTTTACAGTCTTTTTGAAAGCCTCTATTTGTTTCTCTGAAAGCTGGCCAAATCGTAAGTAATTTACTTTTATGCTTCGTAAGAACATGTTTTCTTTGTAGAATTCCTCAGGAATCTTAAACATCTTTTTCATTGCAGGATCCTTTATCTCACCCTGCATTTCAGGCTTCTGGCATTCATAACAGATTGGAAATCTCTGCTTCCAAGTTATAAGTACCCAGTTCTGCTTGCATTTTGCGCATTTTTGTTTGAATCTTGCTGCCATAGTTAAATAAAAAGAGTTAGTGTTTATAAAGTATGCGATTAAAATAAGATAAAAATAAAAAAAATAAAATAAAAATTCAGAAATATATTTACTCTTCTGGTATTTATTCTTCAGTAGGTGTTTCTTCAGCAGGTGCTTCTTCAGCAGCTTCTTCTGCAGGTGCTTCTTCAGATCCTTCAGATCCTTCTTCAGCAATATCGTCTCTGTCGCTTCCTTTTTGAAGCAATTTAACGTCTTGTGCTTGAAGTCCTTTATCAGTTTCTGCTGGTTCAAAAGACACTTTATCATTATCTCTGATAAATGTTCCTTCTGCTACTACAGAATGATGTACGAAATACTCTTTTCCGTCTTCACCTTCGATAAAACCAAAACCTTTGGTTCTATTAAACCATTTTACTGTTCCTTCCATTTTTTACTTTTCCTCCTCATACTTAACTTATTGTCCTAATGAACAATACCTCCTAAAACTCACTGTTGCCTTTTAAAGCTTTGCATTATTTCGATGTTTTCGCAAGGTTTTCCATAAGCACCCCTAAATCTCGAAATGGTTTCAAAACTATCAAAATAACTCCAATACAAACAGAATTTATTCGGCTTTTTCTCAGAAACTGTTTTTAAAATCAGAATTATTGTTAAAAGAATAAAAGCGGCCCCTAACGGCCGGAACAAAGTTTAGACCTAAACTAAACAAGGATACTAAAGTATATAAAATTTGCTAAAATGCCGCGGTCTCCTAACGGTATGGAGCAGAGTTTAGACCTCTGGCCTGTAAAGGCATCCGGGTTCGAAACTCAATCAGCGGGCGAAAACGCCAAAAATCACAGATTTTTGGTGCTACGAGAATTTTTAATTCGAGTATGTCCCGGCCACGGCGAATAATAAAGGAGGAAACAAAATGAAGAAACTATTACTAATCGCATTAATATTAATCATACTGCCGAACTTTGCATCTGCAGTTTACATCAATCAGGTTCTGTACGATCCTGAAACAAGTGAAACTTCTTCTGAGGCCATTGAACTGCACAACCCCTCTACCTCAGATATAGATATAAGCGGCTGGATCATTGCTACAGAGACTTCTGACAAAGATGCAGTGATTCCAGCCCAATCTAGCATCAAAGCAAAAGGATACTATTTAATCACAGATACTGGCTGGAACTCAAGCAAGTGGAAAGCTGCAGATCATGAAGAAAAAATAACAATGCATAATGCAAACAGCGGTATTGCATTAAAAAATGCAAATGAAACAATAATAGATGCTGTTGGCTGGGGCACTCCAGAAGAAATAAAAAACAATTTGTATGAAGGAACTCCTGCAAAAGATGTAAAAGAAGGCAAGGTTTTGTTGAGAAAAAAAGACACAAATAACAATTCTATTGATTTCATAGAATCAGCGCCAGATTTTAGTGATCCTAATTCAATAAAAATAAGTGTAAATGTTACAAATACAACAGGCAATGTTTCTTCAGTCAAAATTGATTTAGATGATGATTCAAATAAGCAAGGAATCCAAATCACTCCTGTGAGCGGAAGTGTACGAAGGGTTAAGGTTACTGCTATTGCTTCTGATGAAGTGACTGCAGTTTTCCTTAACCAAACAGTCATATTAAACAAAACAAGCAATAGCACATATGAAGGTTTTATAGAATTAAATCATGATTTAAGCCCAGGCAATTACTCAATCAATATTGCAGGCAATAAATTATTCTTTGAATATCTTGAATTGATGGATTTCACAGTCACTTCAAATAAAATAGAATTCAATTCACTTCCAGGCAAAGATACAATTGCTGAAACAAATGCAGTTATCAAAAACACAGGCAATGTTGATTTAAATCTATACTTAGAAGCAAATGATTTGAGCAATGAACTCGGAACAATTGATTCAGATAATCTTAAAATCAGCACAGATAATGAAGACTTTGGAGATTTAGATGAAACATTTGTAGTAGACCCAGGAGAAACCTTAAACTTATATTTCAGTTTGTTCATACCAAGAGAAACAAAGCTTGGCAGCTATTTTTCAATTGTTAAATTAAAAGCAGAGAGGATTTAATCCTCTTTCAATCTCTTGAAATACTCTTCCCACTCTTGATCTGAGAATCCAGGGTCTTTTGTTTTGCTTTTGAACTTGCCGCCTACTTTTTCTTTAGCAAAGCTGTGCACATGTCCTCTTATTTTTGAGTTTGCAAGTCCTAGTGTTACCACGCCTAGAAGTAATAGTATTAATGCGAATATTGTTGCGCCAGATCCTAATCCTACTGCAGAACCAGTTATTTGATTTCCAGGCTTGTTTAATATTTCGTCGATTACTTCTTCGGGTGTTGCTTCTGGTGCATCTATTGCTTGGATTATTCCTGCATCTTCATTGATGGTTACTGTTGGTGTTGGTTCAGGATCAGGTTCTTCTGTAACTCCTGCATCTTCTGTTGTTACAACTCCAGAATATCCTCCTTCCCAGTCATCACCATATCCTGATGTGTAAGAATCAGTAGATTGTATAACTCTTAATCTTTTTGTTGCTGAATAATTATATCCATTTGCTGCGTATACTTTTACTATGATATTATATGAGCCAACATTATTTGGCGCGCTAAATGTATAACTAAATGAGCCGTTTGTTAATGTTCTGTTTGTTTCAGTTCCTTGAACATTTATTGCGACTACTGTTTCAGGTATGTCTGAATTATTTGCAAGCTTTACAGTTCCTGCAGCTCTTACATTTCTTCCCTGTCTTACTTGAGTTGGGTTTAAGCTGAATACGATATTATATACTGGAACTGCTTTGAATTGCGTTACTTGAGTATTGTTAATATTATTCATTGTATCATTTGCAATAAATGTTACATTATACCATCCTAATACATCAGGTATTACAAAGTTGCTTGAATATCTGTCTCCAGATTTTGTTAAGTTGATTGTTGTTGTATTTCCATCTGGATAAGCAATTGTTGCTTTTACTTTGTCAACTGAAGTTTGATTATCTGTTGCATTTGCTGCGATTGTTACAGTATCACCAACTAAGTATATTGAACCAGTTGTTGGAGCAAGTCCAGTTACTTGAGGAGGCTGTCCAGTAAAGTTTATCCTTCCCATGGCACTACTTCTTCCACCAACATTATTTGTAGCATTTACAACATAACAAGCATAATCTCCTTCTATAAAGCTTGAGAAATCTGCAGTTCCATTACAGATATTTCCAGCACAAGTTAGATTGATTGTTGTTGCATTTGCAGTACAGTTGGTTGCATTTGCAGTACATGGACAATAGGAATATGTTACTGCAGCAATCTGAGATTCGCTCTCATTTACATCCACAGAAATTGTATGATTGCCATTTGAAAAAACATTTGAATTATTTGCAGGATTTGTTGATACAATAAATGGTGCAGATGTATCATTCAAAAAAGTTATAGTTTCATTTTCAAATTCTACACTGCTATCATTATTAATTCGCATAACTAAAAAAGTTACATTAGTATCTGAATTAACTAAAGGTACTGTAATAACAAATTCAAACAAAGCTCGTCCAAACATGTTAGGAGGAATTTGATTGCCATACCAATGTGCTTGATACGCACTCCAATTAGCTTGCCAACCATTTGCAGAAGCATCTGTTATTGTTACATTGGTAGTATTAAGTAAAACATCAGTAATTGTCAAATTTATATTAGATGGATCAACTAATAATCCAATAGCAGATGAAGAACCCTCATAAACTTGAGTCGTGTTCAAATCAGACCATGCACTCGCAAAACTAGATAATAACACTAAGAATAATAATAAGCTCAACCCTCTTTTTAACATGTATGTATCACCAAACGAATGAGTATATAAACTTTTTTATTTTTTGTTTCTAAATCTAACTAAACAAGACTGTTTTATCCAACAGTTTTCACACTGTCCGCATGTCTCGTATTTTTCACCAAAGCATTTGTCTGACTTAAGCTTCAGCATCTTCACTCCGTCTATAACGCCCATTACACTATCTAAGGACTCATTCTATTTAAAACTTTTTATAATTTATATAAAAATCAAAGAATTTGCCATCACCTATCGGGTACTAAATCCAGTTACTGCATCAGGCACGTTTTCTAGCTCTACTCTTAGAGGATTAGGTATGCCTGCCACAGCTATGTCTCTTATTGCATGCACTTCGCAATCACATATTGCCTGTCCATTTTGATTCACAAACTCGCAATCAAGAGACGGTGTTGAAAACCGACCTCTCTGAACATAAAAGAATTGATTTGTCACGCCATACAAATCCATGTTAAAAAATGTTTTTCTTGTATCTTTTGGCGTTCGCACAACAGCTTCGCTGTTAATGCTTATCATGCTGTCTGAATAAGGATCATCTATCATAGTGCCTTGTATCATATCAATTGTTCCTACTAATCGTATTCGGTCAAGGATAAAATTTATTGTTGCGGCTTTGTTTTGTCCTGTTGTTGCAAAACCTGCCATATCATCTGCGGTTTTATCAGCTATGTTATAATAAAGACCTGACGCAACTTCACCACAACCTTGTGTCGGAAACACAACTCCATTCACTCCAAAGAATTCATGCACTTTGCCTGCAGGAGTGTGAGCATATGTTTCTGCACCTCCAATAACAGCACCGCCAGTTATTGTGTAACTGCCAGTAATAAAAAAAATCAGAACTAATGCTTTTAACATAATTAATGACAGCAATAGTTTATTATTCATTTTACCTCTTTTTTATTTAATTAATTCTAAAAAGTATATATAAACTTGTCTATTTTTTTAATCTTTAAAGAGAACAAATTTATCTGGATTCTACGATTTTCTTCATTTCTTTTACAAAGGCTTCTGCTTCTGTTTTGTATTTATCGTATTCTTTTCCAGTTACAGATCGTAATTGTCTGTGCGTTATTTTTCTGCTTAAGTTATAGAAGAATTCCATTACTTTTGCAGTTCTTTTTGGCGCTAATTTTTTCTTGACTAATTTTGCATGTATCATATCTGCCATGTGACTTGGAGTCGGAGGCACTTCCCCAACTCTAATCAATGCTGCATGCCCTGCGTCTATTACTGCCCAGTATAAATCTAATGTAGCTTGTAATATATGCCATTCTGCATTCACCAATGTTGCCGGCGCTCTTGCAAAGTAGACATACATACTCTCTCTTGTTGGCTTTATTCTGCCTTGGTATAATAACATCTGTAATGGTTCAAAGATTCCTGAATCAAGTATCGGGACGCCGTCTCTCAGCATGTTAATTGCCAGCGGATCACCATTTCTCATGTATTCCCAGAAATTAGTCAGCTTCATTGTTGTAATGTGCAATCTTCTTGTTATTTTTGCTGCAGTGTTCTCTGTTATTACTCTATATGCCTCTACTACCTCTGGACTTAGAACTAATGTTAAATCATCTATTATCATTAATACATCAATATCTCGCTCATACAGTGCTTTCTCTTTTCTTGCTGCACTCCCAAATAGTATTACGCATTTCAAAAACTCGCCTAATTCCTTCTTCATTGCATTAGAGAATTTTTCTGCAAGCTTATAATCCGCAGTTGTGTAGTTTCTGACATTCGGATGTTTTCTTTCCTGAATAGTAAAATCCATATCCTTTGGTTTCTTTACAAGGTATATAAGATTTTATAACTATTAGTGAATAATTACAGTCGTAGAAACTATATCTTTGAACTGCGAAAAGTATAAAAACAAGTTCCAGATTCTTTTTTTCATGAAGAAAAAGAGTGAGACCATTGCCGACGATTACACTGTTGAAATCGAACAGGCTCTAGAAAAAGTAATGAAAACACCTGTCGGCACAAGTTCTATTGACGCTGTTGTTCTGGACATTGAAGTTCCAGATACTGTCGAACAATTATTAGAATACACAAAACACACAACTTCAACAGAATACAAGCCAGATCTTAGGATTTATGAAGATTCTGAAGAAGTCAGTCACAATTATCATTATCAAAACGAAAATGTCTCTGAGACAGTCAGCACAGATACTGCACAAACTACGTCTTATACACTGACTATCCAGGAGAATGTCACTCTGCAAAAAGCAGAAGCAGTTATTGCCAATGCAATAATGCAGAATACTTTTGGCATAAGTGATGCTTCGTTTAATTTAAGCATAGATGACCAAGAGCGAATCAAGACTTTTAAAGAGCAAAACCAGCAAGAATGGTTCTATATGTACCAGAATGCCTCTTGGCTTGTTACAAGCTTCTAGAGCCGAAAATACCCTTTAGAGCACCTAAAACCTCGCAATTCTAATATTTCACTACTAATGGGTGATTAAAACCGAAAGCTTTATAAATGATTACTGCAATATATATGTTATAATGGCACAAACCATAGAGGTCGTTCGCAGGACATAGCAAATCCCCCTGTTTCCAGCAATGGAAATATACCTTACCCCAAAGATTTCTTGTCCTGCAATGACTCTTTTTTTTAAAATGGTATACAAAGAATATCGACATCTAAATGTTGGAAAAAGAGCCAAAGATGATTCTAATAAAATAACACTACTAGGAGTTACTCTAGAACCAAACGTATCTAAAGGTCAGATTTTATTCTTGCCTGGTTTTTCAGGTAATTTTGAAGATTACTCTGCACACTTTCTTGAGGCACTTGCAGAAACATTTCGAGTTGATGCCTACAATTATAGAGGCCACCCCGGAAGTAAAGGAAAATTCAATACTGCAAGGACTTTAGATGATACAGAATTAATACTTGATAAAATAGATAATCCTGTTTTAATACTTGCACAATCATATGGCGCAAATCTTGCTGCAAGACTTGAACCAGACAAGGTTAAAAGCACATATTGTTTAACACCTCTTTTTGATTTACAGATGCTTCCTATTTTACAAAGAGTAGGCGTAAATATTTTGAATGTAACAGGATATCTTCCAGGCATATTACCAACAATAGATTATATATTTGATTCCACAGGCATTGCAAAAAAAGCAGGATTTCCTAACACACATCCACTGCAAAGTTTTGCACAATTAGCAAAGCTCAAAAAAACTCCTCACAATAAACCAACAGCATTTGCTCTGGCAGATAATGATGAAATATTAAGTACTCGCAACAACGTTGCAAGATACATTCATTTAGTAGATCAAATCAAAACAGTATACCCTCACGCAAAAAACAGAAGCGAATTAGTGAGAGGATTAAACCACTGTCTTAATCTAACTAAAGGCGATTTTGTTCCGTTTCTTAAACCAGAAAAAGGAAAAGATAGTGATAAAATCATAGAAGATATTGTTAATTTTTTCTCAGACTAACTATTTAAACAACAGAATTATTTTGAATAAATCTTTTATAGTACTTATTCTTTAAAACAAATATGAACATATTAGAATGGATAAAAAAGACAAATACGCAGAAGTATAAAAGAACAATTTCTAGCATCAAACTGGCCATACAAAACATTAGTTTAAAATCTAACAAGATACTAGAAATAATACATCCTTTTCTTGCGAACCCATCCGCAGAATTGCTTTCAAGTATAGACATTAAACAGGTTAAAACATTGCTTAAAGAGCAATTAGCATTAGAAGAAGTTGAAAAATCGCACGTTGGAAAATCAATAAACTTAATTACACAGATTATCAAAAAAGAATCAAGAGCAAAAGTACGAAAGATAGAAAATATGGAATTAAAAGACTTGTCCGAGCTAAGGTCAAACTTAGATAACCTAAAACCGCTGCTCTATCAAAAGATGTGGTATTTTGATCTGAAAACTCCAGAAGATATGCTCAAGCAAGAAAATTTTGTTGCCTTAAAAAGAGCGATTGCAGAAGAGGTGCAGCTTCTTGGAATAGAAACAAATCTTATGGACAAGATTATTGCTGAGACAGAGCTGGAGGATCAAGCAGAGGACATTCAATATTCTAGAGGATGCAGAAAATTAATTCTTCCAAATGGCAAAGAGTTGGTATTCAAACCAGCGCGCATTCAACCGCCTTATCAAGTAATAAAACAGGGCAGGCCAACTGGCGAAGTTATTTCTGCCAGTGCACAAGTCTTGAACGAAGTGGCAGCATCTGTAGTCGATGAAGAACTGGGTTTTAATCTTGTACCTAAGACAAGAACAAAGAATTTTCAAGGAGATTTTGGTTCTGTTCGGGAACATATTGATAACGCCATTACAGGAAAGGAATGGTTGGATAAGCATCAAAGAATAACAGATATTAAAAAAGTATTAATACTCAAAAGAGCTCTGGATTATTTGCTGAACAATCAGGACGCAAGCAATCTTGAAAATTGGCTCATCACAACAGATACAACTCAAGTTGTGGTTATTGACAATGCGCTTTCTTTCATGCCAGGAGATGATTCTGCTTTACTAAAAGCAATACAATACTCCCCAGAACTTGAAAAAACACTCAAATCCTTGAATGACACAAGATTAAGAAGACGTCTACTTGCAATAGGAATTCTAGAAGAATTTGTTGAAGATTTTTTTATGCGAAAACAAAAACTTTTAACGCATCTCAAGAAACTCAAGAAGCAACAACTGCAGACAAGTAATATTTAGACATTGAATCTGTCGGATCTATTTCAATTGCTTTACTCAAATATAGTTTTGCATTTTCAACATCACCATGAAATAAATATGCAACACCTAAAAGCCTGTTTAACACTAAACTCTTTGGATCTTCAAGTACCTGCGGCCACAGTGTATTGATTGCATCTAATGCACAATCTTTTTTGATAAGACCTGCAATTTGTTTTTCGAGCATACTGCCTGCAATTAATTTTTCAAATTTATCCATTTTAGCATTGTACCAAGATTATAGAATAATTATCCTGTGGACCAGTCATTTCAGAGTCCATATTTTCCTGAATTAAGTTAGTTATCTGAGTTAGCATTTCGTTAATTGGTTTATCGCTTGTTAATATTCTTTGCAGTTCTGGTTCGTAAACCACTTTATGAACGCCGTCTGACATCATTGCAATGACATCGCCTTCTTGTACTTCATATGAACTAATATCTGGGTGTATTACTGCAGTACCAATATATTTTTGAAGTTCATCAAGTAAATCACAGTGATCTTCTGTTAATTGTTCTACAGTGCCCGCTCTTGCACGAACGATTTTTGCATCACCAATATGTCCTATATGACAAGTATTATCTTGAAGAAGAAGCACATCCAGTGTTGTTGCAGTATTAGGAATTTCTTCACGAATTCTGTTTGCTTTACCCATTGCCTCAAATATAATTGCTTTAGGTTTAGTGTTTTTTGTGTTTAACATAGAATCATATGCATATTCAACAGCACTATGACTTGCCTTTTTTGCAGGCATATGATTTCCTGCGCCATCTGCAAGTAGAAATATGCCTTTATCTGCATCTACCTTTATACAGTCTGCGTTATAATTACGATCTCCTAATTCAGATAGTGAAACATAATTCATATTATCACAAAGTAAGAATATACGATGGCCCTTTAAAAAGCTTCGTACCAAATAAGTAGTAACAATCACTCAAATGGCAATTCTGCCCATGGCTTGTATTCCCCAAATGGAGGAGTATAGCCCCCAAACATCATTCTTGGAGAGTAAGTTTGTCCTTGATATCTATCCTGCAAATTCCGCATTCCTGGTGCTCCAGGCCCATAAGAAGAACCAATTGGTGCATTAAATGCTTTCCAGGTCTCAACCAGGATTCTACCTTCATTGAATTTTTCTTCTTCATGACCTTCAGATATCATAAAACCTTTAAAATCATTTTTCTTGAATTCTTCTGCAGCCTTTACAACTGGAAAGATTCCCTGTCCAGCAGGCAGGTGTCCGTGCGCTCCTGACATGCTGTCTACTAACTGTATTGAACCCACAATATCATCTTTTGCAAGCTTTTTTATTTCATCCATATACCAAGCATTGAATTCTTTTACTCTCTGCTCCCAGGGAAGTTCTGGTTTAAAATGCTGCAGCCACATACCCATATGACCTGTATCAAAGCATCCTTTAATGTGTTTTTTTGCAGTTGCTTCTGCTTCGCTTCTGCTCAAGCCTGGCTCAAAATAAGGATTTTTAACTGCTTGTCTCGTATTCGGATCCATTATTGGTTGCTTAGTTTGTGCATCTATCATGTGTTTATTTGTCATCAATTCAACCATTCTGCTTCTTGCATCGTGTATTAATTCTTTAAATTCTGCAGGGTGTCCGCCATATGCATGAGGCCACCCAATCTCTGGTCCGACAGATATCGGCTTGTTTACATTCTTATTAAAAACAGTTTCTTGTCTTGCAGCTATCCCTAATTTTGCATAAGAATCAACAGATCTATTTTTCGCATAAACCCCTATTGGTTTTAGGAATTTTGCTTTTTCTTCATTTTCAGCTGCTTGCTGTTCATAGGATTCTAAAGAATCTACTTCTTGTCTGTATTTTTCATTAAAGTGAGCTATTTTTTCTTGGGATTCCCTTATTTGCTCTTCATTGCCAGCTTCTTGAGCTTGTTTTAATTTAGTTTTTTCTAATTGTAAGCGATCATGCGTACCTTTCGCATGTTCTCTGTAAGTTGCAGCCCACCCTCTTGCTTGCTTGACTTGGGTCTCTGCTTGCTGTTGTGCAAAATATTCTTCAGGTGTTATTCCTTTTTTTCCAGCCCACTCTTCATATTGCGCCCAGGTCCATGGCTGTAATTTATCAACACAATCTACTGTTTTGCCGTCTTGTGTCACTGTATATTTACCATCTCCAACATATTCTGTATCAAATTTTTTATTTTCATCAACTGGCGCAAATCTCCCTATCTCAGGTATAAACACATAAGGTTTTCCAGTGTTTGGATCTTTTGCAACTGGAACTTTTTCTATGTTATTTACTCTCCATTGCTGTATCTGTCCTGTTCTTTCGTCTACAACTTGAACCATTGGTTCTCCAGATTCCTCAAACATTCCGTCTTTATTCCAATCAGCATTAAACAAAGGTCTTGCAAATTCCCAGGATAAGATATCAACTTCTCCACCTTGCGCAACGTCTGCAGCAAATCTGATTGCATCTTTTACTTCATCCATGTTTTGCTTTAATTTTTCATCGTCAAAAGTTCCTCTTTGAGGATCATATCCCGATAGATTGCTCATCGCCGTCGGCATCTCTATTCCTTCTAGTACTGCTTCGTTTGCTTTGAACACTTCACGCATCTGCTCTCTCACTTCTTTACCGTGTGATTTTAATCCGCCCATTGGAGAACCAGGCTGTGTCTGAATCATTAACTGCATTTTTTTCGCACCAGATCTTATTGCTGCCTGTGCGACCTGTATCATATTTTTATGTCTGCCAGTAGGATCTACCTCTACAATAGTTTGTCCTAATTCCCCGATTGGAATAATCGGTTTCTCTATGTTAGCATTGGATCTAACAGGGTCTACTTCGATTGTCTCATGATACTTTCTGTCCATTGCCGTATAAGATGGCGTGTTGAATTCTACCATAGTATGATAAAAATGTCTCAGTGATATTTAAAGCTTGTTATTTCAAGTACTGTATTAGTCGCTCAGATGCAGTCATCAATGCTTCACTCTTGCTGCCAGATTTATAATTACCGTGCATTTTTTTAAGATTTATTGCTCGTTCTGCTGCATTGATAAATGCAGTTTGATAAAATGTCTCTACCCCTGTTTGAGTCTGCTCTTGCCGTATTTCATAAAGTCTATTGTGTATTTGATCCACAGATTGCTTTTGTGCTAAAAACCCTGCATAAGATTCTTGCTCTGTAGAAAGTCCCTGAGAAGCTTCTTGTGCAATATCTTCAAGCTCTGCTTTTTTTTCAATAGATTCCTTTTTCTCGCTCTCAAAAAGTTTTTGCACCTCTACCTCTCTCACTGCAGGCGTCTCAATATCTTCTAGAACTTGCATCTCTCGCCTGGCTTCCTCAAGCAAGGATTGTGCTTCCTCTATTTCGTTTTGTCGTGCATTAATTAGTTTTTGCAGCTCTTCTTCAAGTTTTTGTATAGCTTTTATTCTATTTTCAGGAGGCAGTTGTTTTAATTTAGAAAAATCAAATTTTGCCATGGTTCTTGCCTTTTTTATTTAGATTTTAAAATAAAGGAAAGATGGTATCTGCCTAAAATATTTCCCTTAGGAAAGATAGCCGGCAGGCAGATACAATCCCCTTGATTTTTCCTCTTTTTCCCTCACAGAGCAGAGTCACAGTTTTGATAAGACCACGGAGGTCTGTGCTTTGTCAACTCCCTCTATTTTTCTTAATTGCTTGATTATGAATTCATTAAGTTCTTCCACGTCTTTTACTCGAACTTTTACCAAGATATCTGTTGCTCCAGTAAGCAGTTCTACTGATTCCACTCCTGCAAGCCCTTTGATCTCTTTTGCAACATCTTCCTGCATTACTTTTATTCCGCTTGGCAGCATGTAAACAACAGTCACCATCACATAAGCTGCAAGTGGCTTGTCCAGTTTTTTATAATCCAGCTCAACAGTGTAACTTTTAATCACTCCAAGCTTCTCTAATTTCTTGATTCTGTTGTGAACAGTTGTAATTGGCAGATTGACTCGCTTAGATATCTGACTAGTTGTTCTTTTAGCATTTTGCTTTAATTCTTCCAGAACTTGGATGTCTTTTTCATCTAATTCCATTATCTGGAATAATATTCCACTAGTATTTAAATATTGCAATTATTTTCTAAACAAACATATTATTCGGATTATCTATATTCAATGGAATA
>JAHWHT010000079.1 GCA_019323135.1 Candidatus Woesearchaeota archaeon | reverse complement strand
CTGGTGTTCGTTTGAAGATTGATTTAGAGAAATGTTATTTTTCTTCTAGATTAGGTACTGAAAGATTAAGGATTGCAAAGCAAATCAAGCCTGGTGAAAAGATTCTTGTTATGTTTTCAGGCGTAGCTCCTTATCCTTTGGTAATTGCAAAGAATGCAGAGCCTAAGTTTATTTATGGAATTGAATTAAATCCTGTTGCGCACAAGTTTGCTAAGGAAAACATCATGCTTAACAAAGCACAAGACAAAATCACGCTCTACAAAGGCGATGTTGTTAAGGTTGTTCCTAATTTAAAGCAGAAGTTTGATAGGATTCTGATGCCAATGCCTAAAACTGCCCTGACTTTTCTAGAAGCAGCATTCAAGGCAGCTAAAAAAGGCACAATTATTCATTTCTATACATTTGGTAAAGAAGAAGAGTTTAAAGATCTAAGAGATCAGATAAAAGCAGAGTGCAAAAAACACAAAAAGAAATGTCGAATTCTCAAAACAGTTAAAGCAGGCAATTATGCTCCTGGTGTTTATAGAGTGTGCATAGATTTCAAATTAGTATAATGCGTATTACTACAATACTGCCTGGCGAAGTCTTAGGTTATATAGTCGATTACTAATAACTCGTGTTTACACTGGTTCTTTAGAAGCGCACAGAGCGCGGTATTGCAGATACTCCCTGGCACAGTACTGCGTTTTCCGATTACTTTAAATACTCTGATTCAGTATATTCTATAGTGCACGCAATGACGAGGTGAATCCCAATCGAGGCTTAGAAATAAGTCAATGAGATATTTTGGAAGACCGAGCGCGCACAACTCTTTTTATCCGAACATTTCTTTGTACGTCAAATCTTCTTTTTCAGCTACTTTCTCAATAGCATTGTAGAAATCTGTTTCCTTTACTTTGGTTCTGTTTTCGCGTATTGCAAAATATCCTGCTTCTGTCACTGCAGATTTTATTTGTGCTCCGCTAAATCCTTCCATTGCTTTTGCTATTTTGTTTAGGTCTATTTTGCCTAAGCTCATAGAAGATGTATGTATCTTGAATATTTCAGGTATTGCTTCTCCTGTTGGTAATGGCACGTCAATTAATCTGTCTAGTCTTCCTGGTCTGATTATTGCAGGATCTAGTGTGTCCATTCTGTTTGTACACCCAATTATTTTGACATTGTCCAATGGTTTAAATCCATCTATTTCAGCAAGCAGCTGCATAAATGTTCTTTGCACTTCTCTCTCTCCGCTTGTGCCTACATCCATTCTTGTTGCTGCTATTGCATCCATTTCATCTATGAATATTACAGATGGTGCTTTTTCTCTGGCTAACTGAAATATTTCTTTAACTAGTTTAGCACCCTCGCCTATGAATTTCTGCACTAATTCAGAACCTACTACCTCTATGAATGTTGAATTTGTTGATGCTGCTACTGCTTTTGCCAGCAGTGTTTTGCCTGTTCCTGGCGGTCCGTGCAGCAATAGTCCTTTTGGCGGGCTTATGCCCACTTTTGTGAATAGTTTTGGTTTTAAGAGTGGAAGTTCTATTACTTCTTTTATTTCTTGTTCTTGTGCATTTAATCCGCCGACATCTTCCCATTGGGTAGTTGGCTTTTCAATTATCACAAATTTTTCAACATCAAATCTTTTGTTTTTGGATATTTTCTTTACTACGGTGAGATTTTTCTGTTCAGCCAGCACAGTATCTCCTGGCATGATGCTGTCGCAGCCCTCTGCTTTTTCCACTAGAAATTCATTGCTGTTTGGCAGTCTAACTAATACTTTATCTTCGATTAGTTCTTTTACTTCGCAAGACAATAACGGCGTCCCTAAGAATTTACTTAGCTGCTGTTCTAGATTGACTATTCTTTCCTGCAGAACTCTATTTTCTTCCTCTAGATAGCCATGCTCTGTCGTGTAGCCGTACACTATTTTTTTAATTTCTTCGTCTTTGCTTGTCATTGGGTTTTCTAGATATGGAAAGTTTATAAACCTTATGGAAAATTAACGTCGTAACATTTATATATAATTGTTCTAAATAGTTATACCATGACCAATAAGCGTGTTGAGAAGATAGCAAAAGTCCTTGTTGATTACAGCACTCGTGTAAAAGACGGTGAACGAGTTGTGATAACTGCTCCACCAATAGCAAGTCCTCTGGTTCTCGAAGTATACAAACTCTGTCTGCAGCGAGGTGCACATCCAGTAATTAGGACTCCCTTGCCAGGTTCTGCTTATTTGTTTTACAAGTATGCTCAAGAGCATCAACTCAAGCGTTTTCCTAGGTCTGCAATGTACGAGATGAAAAACACAGATGCATATATTTCTATCCGCGCTCCGGTTAATACTAGCGAGTTTTGCACAGTAGATCCTAATAAGATTGCTCTGCGTTCAAAAACAATGCGCCCTCTTTCAAAGTATCGTCTGCAAAATGTTAAATGGGTTGCGTTTGATTACCCTACTAGTGCATACGCACAGAATGCGGGCATGTCTCTGCAGGATTATGAAGATTTTGCATTCAAGGCAGTCAGCTTGAATTGGGTTAAGTTAAGGCAGCGCCTGCAGAAGATTGCTGATGCAGTAAATGCTTCTGAAAAAGTAGAGGTTGTCGGGCCAGGCACAGACTTAAAATTCACTATCAAATCAACAAATTGTGTTTTAGGTGATGGCACAAACAATATGCCTGGAGGCGAGGTTTTTACTGCTCCTGACAAGTATTCTATGAACGGACACATCACTTTTAATTATCCTGCAATTTACCGCAGCAATGAAGTTCGTGGAATTTATTTAGAGTTTAAGAAAGGCAAGGTTATCAAGGAAGATGCTCACTCTGGTCTTGATTTCCTGCGTGCAATGCTTAATTTAGATAGCGGTTCAAGATTTGTTGGCGAGTGGGGCATAGGTTGTAATTATAATATTGATAAATTTACTAAAAATACTTTATTTGATGAAAAAATAGGCGGCACTGTTCATTTTGCAATGGGCCACGGATACAAAGAGTGTAATGCCAAGATTCGTTCTGCTCTGCACTGGGATATTGTCAAAGACCTGCGAAAAAACGCAGCAATATATCTCGACGGTAAATTATTCCAAAAGAATGGAAGATTCAGAAAAGTTTAGTATGCTTCTTTTGACAATTTCTGTATTGCTTTTATTTCGTCTCTGAATGGCTTTAGAAGATTGTTTATCTCTTTTGCAACAGCGTTTTTCAAATCTAATGGATGAAGTTCTTTTGCAGCATATGCTTTTTCCACTTCTTCATATGTTTTAAATTCTAGATTTCCCCCAAACTTTTCTGGCCGCTCAATCACAAAAGTCTCTTTTTTATCACCTTTTACAACCATTATTACATATTTTAAGAATGCAAGCAAACCATTATCTTTCACAATACCTGGTTCACAGTACGCACCCTTTAGCTTGTCTATAACTGTTTTTTCATCATCTGCAAGGTCTATTTTGCTTTTTGGATCTGATGCACTCATTTTTTGCCCCATCAATCCAGGTATCATCGGCGTCATTACTTCTATTCTTGCCTTGTATCCTACTTTTGGGAGGAATTCTCTTGCAAACATCAGTATTTTTCTCTGGTCCATTCCCCCATATTGTATATCTACTTTTAGATACTCTTCGTCAAG
>JAHWHT010000078.1 GCA_019323135.1 Candidatus Woesearchaeota archaeon | reverse complement strand
CATTTTCATTTTTTATTTCCCCCCAGTATATTGTTATCGATTTTGAGTATCAACATATATGTTGATACTCAAAATCGATAACAATATACTGGGGGGAAATAAAAAATGAAAATGTATAATACTATAAAAACAGGTCTAAAAGTAGGTGCAGCCGGCTTTTTGATGTATGCTGCTTCACATTTACCGGGATGCGCTGTTCAAAAAGTACAGTCACCAAAAGACTATATTACAGCTTCAACCAAGCAGATGCAGACATATGCAGCAGATAAAAAATTCAATGCTCATGAAATGAGAGAACTTGCATCTACATACTTGAGAATCGAAGATTTACTTGAAAAAGGAGTAAAAGACGAAGCAAAGAAAAAAGAACTAGAAGCAAGAAAAGATCTTTTAGGAAAAGTTGTTGATGGCTTTTTTGAAGCAGGCAAATTTGGTAGTGATGCATATGTAAGCGGTAAAAATGCAGAAGGCCAAGTAAAAAACAACAGCGGACTAGAGACTGGACTTTCTGGAAAAGACTTTGATGCTGCAGTTACTGCAGGCAAAGAAGGAGCTGCTAGAACAAAAGTAAGAGCAGCATACTTGAGAACCTTGCGAAAAGGATCACCAAATGTAATGAATATGCATGGAACAGATGTAGATAATGCAGCATTTCATGATGCATATAGAGAAGAAAGCATTGAAGTTTTTACAGCACTTTTGAAGAAAGCAAAACAATTTGGTTCATGGACTGAAGTAGTTCATAAAAGATACACTGATGGTGAGGAAGTTAATGGAGAACTTATCAGAGCAGCTTTTGGATTAAGACTTGAAAATGATTATGCAGTTCCAAAAGAACTAGCAGAAGCAATCACAGCATTGACGCCAAAAAAAGACGAGAAAAAAACTGATGATTTGGCTGAATTGGAAAAACTTGCTGAAAAAGAAGCAAAAGAAGCTGAAGCAGCTAAGAAAAAGCTAGAAGAAGCAAAAGCTGCTAAAGAAAAAGCTGAAAAGGAAGCAAAGGAAAAGGCTGACAAGGAAAAAGCTGACAAAGAAGCAAAGGAAAAAGCTGACAAAGACGCTGCTGGCAAGGATAAACCAGAATAAATATTTTATTTTTTTATCTTTTAACTTATTATAATATAATAACGGAATAAAGGTGCCATATCAAATGAAAGCTTTCATCAAAAAAAATCTACCATTCTTATCAATTTTAATAATTGCAGCATTATTCATCGCGCCATTGATTGTAGCAGATGATTTCATGGACTTTGGAGATGTAGACGATTTCTCTGATTTTGGGGACGTGGATGACTTTGCTGATTTCGGCGATGTAGACGATTTTTCTGATTTTGGAGACGTTGATGACTTTGCAGACCTGGGAGATGTGGATGATTTCTCTGATTCTGGAGATGCAGATTTAGGTGAACCAACTAGTGGAGGAGATTTAGATCAGATGCTAGATGATGATGAATCTGGAGACCTTTACGAAGACAGCCCATTTGATACTTGGGATGATGAACCACCATTTGCAGACGATGATGTTCCACCAATACATGAACCATTTGAAGCAATAATGGATGTATCAATCACAGATAATCCAGATCCAGTAAATCCTGGAGATGAATTAGTATATACTATTACATATTATAATAGAGGATGGGACGTTGCAACAGACTTTGTTGTTACACTTGACGAAGATAAAGATGCGCGTATCTCAGACTCAACACCTTCTGCTACAACTGGAGACCATACCTGGAATATAGGTGTGGTGAAAGCGAGAGAAGGCGGAACAATCACTGTAACAGCAGAGGTTGATGAAGATGCAGAAGTTGGACAGACGCTTGCTGCAAAAATGCGAATAAAATATTATGATCAAGTCTATGGAATTAAGCATGCTGAAGAAACAGAGCACACTAGAATAGGTTCTGGTACCAGCTCTTCAGATGATGACGATACTGAAATCGGAATAAGAATCCTATCAACAAGATTTCCTATGCAGACGCTAAGCGGAGAACCTCTTCCTTTGAGAATAAGAATAGAGAACAGCGGAACAGAGAGTCTTGACGACGTAAAAATCGCAGTAGTAAACCAAGAATTGGGTGTCAGAAGCAGTGTAGGCCCATTTGATCTTGGCAAAAATGACGACGAAACAAAGACAATATACTTAGATATTCCTGAATGGACTCCTGAAGGGGAATATTTCCTGAGATTCACAGTAACAAGCAACGGCAACATAAGAAAAGTGATGCATAGAGATATTGAAATAGTATCTACTTTAGAATAGTTACTAACCGAAAACTTTAAATATCACCAACAATTATTCAAACAAATTGATAGGGGGTTAACATAAAATGAAAGCATTAAAAGTACTATTACTTACATTGTTGATAATTATAGCATTAGCTGGAGCTGTAAGTGCAGCACCACTACCAGTCCAAATAGACGATGTCGAAATCGACGGAGTAGATTTATCACCAGATCGTGTGACAAGACTGGATATTGAAAGAGGGCAAACAGTAGATGTTAGAGTTCTAGTAACTGCAACAGAAGATGTTGATGACCTAGAAATAGAAGCATTCTTATCTGGATTTGAATACAATAAATGGGAACCTGCATCTGATATCAAAGGACCAAAAAACCTTCAAGCTAATACACAATACAAATTCGACTTGGAAATACCAATTTCTGACGAATTTGAAGAAGATGACTACAAATTAAGAGTTCTAATAACAGACAGAAATCACGAAGAACTAATACAGAGATACAACCTAAAAATTGATGTCCCAAGACACCAATTAAGAATTGACGATGTTGTATTTTACCCAGAATCCTCAGTAAAAGCAGGATCTGCACTTCTTGCAACAGTAAGAGTTGAAAACAAAGGAGAAATGCAGGAAGATGATGTAAAAGTTCAAGTAACAATCCCTAATCTAGGAGTAAGCGCAACAGAATACATCAATGAAATCGAAGATGAAGATGAGGAAGAAGAAACAGAAGAACTATTCTTAAGAATACCTCAGTGCGCTGCACCAGGATTATATGACGCAGAAATAACAGTATACTTTGGAGAGAAACACTACTCAGAAAAAATCACAAAAACAATCCAAGTAACTGAAAACCCAATGTGTTCAACAGATAATGCGCCAAAAACAACAATAACCCTTGGCTCACAAATGGAAACAATCGAGCAGGGACAGAGCGCAGTATATCCAATAACAATAACAAACTCTGGAAGAGAGAGCAAAAGCTACACGCTAACAGTCGACGCAGCAGACTGGGCAAATGTCAAAATTACACCAACCAGCACAATAGTACTGGCTGGAGCTAAAACACAAACACTATATGTATTTGTTGAAGCAGACAAAAAAGCACCAGAAGGAGCACAAGTACTGACAGCAACAGTTAGCTCAGGTAGCGACCAACCAGAACAGATGACATTAACTGCGAACATAACAAAAGCACCAAGCAACGTGCTAAAGATTGTTCTAGAAGTGGTTTTAATCGCACTTGTAGTACTGCTAGTAATTGTAGGATTAATCATCGGAATAAGCAAACTGAGAGATGACGGCTCAGATGAATTTGAAGATGACTTGCAAGCAGAAGAATACTACTAATTTTTTTCTTTTTTCTTTATTTGTCTTATCCGTCTCACAGGGG
>JAHWHT010000008.1 GCA_019323135.1 Candidatus Woesearchaeota archaeon | reverse complement strand
CAATTTCTTTACATTTAAAATCTTGCACAATGTCTAATACTTTGCTTGAAAACTCATAACAAGACCGTTCATCAATAGGCTGAACATCTCCTGCCAGAAGCAGCAAATCCTTTTTCTTGTTCTTGAACTTTTTATAATATACTTCAATAGTAGGAAGCTCTACAAGATTCTCTTCATTAATAAAAACAGAATGAGGAAAACTGAATGATGTGAATTCTGCAATCTTTTTTGCCTTGACTTCTTCAATAAGAAAATCCATTGCCAGCTTTCCAACATTGCCAATGCCTGGAAGGCCTTCAATAAGTACAGGATTTTTTAATTTTGGTTTTTTGCCAGTGAATTCAATATTCCATTTAGACATTATATCAAACCTTTTGCTTTTCTTCTGTATTCAGCATATTTATCTTGCGGGCTGTATTTTGCAGGAACAATTGTAACTGCCTTGCCGCCACAATCACACTTTTCCTTCATTGTGTAATTATTGCATTTAGTGCATTGGAGTATGTGTTTCATCTAACTTTTCTCAATTCTTTTAAAATCATACTTGATTTTATTCTTTTTTGTGAATTTTTCCAGAGCTTCTAGAGATTTCTTTAATACTTTTTCAGCGCTCTTGTAATCTTCTGATTTAATCCAGATATTGTAATTGCCAGTTCCTTTGTATTTGATAGTTAAATTGCCTTTTGTTTCGCTTGCGGTCTTTAGTGCTTCTTTAATTAATTCAACACCATTAGGTTCGTGACAAGACAATGCAATCTCTCCGCCGATTTCTACTTCAGGAGGTTTAATTCTCTGTTTTATTAATTCTGTTAATTGTTTTGCAAGTTTAGCATCAATAACTTTAGATAAATCCAGAGTGTCGCTAACAACTGCCTCAAATGCTTCAAACATAGTAGGGTATTTGTCTAATACTTTTTCAGCAATCTTGTCATATAGTTCAGCTAGTTTTTGCTTGTTCTGTTTTGCAACAAATTCAATAATTCTTTCAGAAAGCTGTTCTTGTTTAATTTGATTAAGCTTATTTTTTTTCTGAGCCTCATTAACTCTTCTTAAAGATAAATCAATATGCCCTTTTTGTTGATTAATTCGCAAAACTTTGCAGACTACTTTTTTGCCTTCAACAACATAATCTCTTATATTACGAATCCTTCCCGGAGCGATCTCAGAAATATGAATCAAACCACTTCTTCCATATTCATCAAGATTAACAAATACAGAATGAAACTGAACAGCAGTAATGGTGCAGAGGACTAACTCATCTTCTTCTGGAAATCCCTCTTTCTTTAAAAGCACCTTGACATTACCCCCTGATATTGAAAAAATATTATTACTCTAAAACTTCGAGTACTCTCGCTTTAACCCTTGTCTTGCCGCCAGTAGGTTCTGCTAATGGCTTATTGCAAACAAGGCAATTGATTTTAGTTGATGCTTTGCCAAAAATAATCTGTTCATTTTTGCATTTAGGACATCTAAGTTTGATAAACTTTGCAACAGTTTCTTTGATAGTGTTCATGTGAATTCAACCCTCTTTGAACGCCATGCTTTTCCAGCAGTGTGTGCTTTCTTGCATTCGCTGCAAGTGTATCTTAAATCAACTTTTTTAGATTGTTTTTTGCCAGTCATTTTCCACTTGCTCAGAGCAGGCTTTGAGTAACGGCCTTGAGAACCTTGACCTAAACATCCACGCTTTCTAGCTCTAATCTTGCTGCCATAGCTTTGAGGATGTGCAGTACCAACTGTCCTTTTCTTTGCTTCTGTAACTTTGTGCTCAGTGTGTTTTTTACACTTAGGACAGTGAACTCGCATTGTTTTAGGTATTTTCATTATAAATCCTCTTATGATTCTGCAGAGCAGTCATTTATTTAAAAAGGTTGTGTTTTTTAGTATGTACATAGCACGCTTCGTTCGGAGCGGGATATGGATTATTTTTCAGATTTGTTTTGAATCGTGTTGTATGCTACAAAACTTCGCTGGGTGCTATGTGCATACTGGTTTTATTCAGCTTCTACAGCACTACCTTTATTAATCAATATGTCTGCCATTTCTTTAGGTAGAATTGCTGTTGCTTCTGGTTCAAAAGGGCCGTACAGCTCTAATTCTTTGTCTACGAATTGATCTACTTTTTGTAAGAATTTGACTTTGATGTTGTTTGTTTCTGGTTTTATTTCAAGAGTTGGTTTTAGTGTAGGTGTTGGTTCTGATTCAGGTGGTTTTTGTGTTGATTCAAGCGGCATTGGCCCTGGTTCAGTTTTTGATTCTGACGGAATTGGCTCTGGAACTTTCTTTAATTCTGTAATAACTGGAGTTTTTAATTCAAATAAAGTCAAAAGAACATCTTTTCTAAAGCTGTCCAGCAATTTAACAGTTTGATTGTATAACTCATGCTCTTTTGCAAGCAGATTAGAGGTATCAATAATATTAGAATTGGTCTTAGATTTATTCAGAGCCATCTCAAGAATCTTTTTTTCTCTTCTTTCATATAGTTCTTTAAGAATTCTGCGGACATTGGTTAATTGCATATGGGTATTATCTCTTTCTTCAACAGAAAACAGGTCAAACTTGCCAACTGCCTCTTGAATCATTTTAGTTTTGTCTTGAAGATACTCTAGAACATCCCTGAAAAAAGATTCATCAAGTGTCTGTAACTCATCCTTGCTCTTTTCTCTACGAAGAATCTCGTATAGAGTCTCATACGTTATCTTTACTTCTTTAGAATCTTCTTCTGACATTTTAATCCCCCGAAATAAGAAATGTATAGGTAATATTTATAGGTTTAGTATTCGATGCCTCTTCTGGCACCAATGCCCTGGCTCCAGGGATGCTTGATTTCTTTTATTTCGCTGACATAATCTGCCCGTTCAATAATCTCAGAGGGCGCATTTCTGCCAGTAAGGATTATTTCTACATTCTCTGGCTTTTCATTGAGGAGTTTAATGACTGTTTGAATATCAATAAGCTCTTTTGCAAGAGCGCAATTAATTTCATCAAGAACAACTAAATCATATTTTCCAGACTTAATTATATTAGATGCATGCTCTAGGGCTCTTCTTGCTGGTTCTTTTTCAGCAGCATCTGGCAAAAACATAAATCTGCCATCAGTGCCCTGCAGTTTGCCTTTTCCATCAAACTCAAACATCTTCATCTGCTTGTCAATTAGAGCGTCCTTTCCAAATTGTGCAATTTTGAAATTAGGAATGTACTTCTTGACACTAAACAGTTCTCCAGAATCGCCGGATTTCATGAACTGGACAATATATGTAGAAAAACCCTGACCAATAGCTCTCAAACTAAGACCAACTGACGCAGAGGTTTTCCCTTTTCCATTGCCAGTGTATACTTGCACCAGGCCTAACCTGTTTGGAGCCATATTAATTTTATAAACTGCACTTGGAGTAACCGCAAGAAGGACAAGTTGAGCACCCTTCGCTGAATACCATTCCTGTTTCACACTCTGGACAGTTCTTTTCATCAAACTTGCCTTTGCTTCCTTGCTTAACTTCTTCAGCAGGACTTTCTTGTGTTTTTGTTTTATCTTCTTCTTTCTCAGATTTTACATTAAGAATCTGGCCTTCTCTGCTTCCATCTCTGTAAACAGTCGCGCCCTTACATCCAGTATCATACGCCATCATGTAAACCTGCTCTACTTCTGCAGTTGTTGCATTCTGCGGAAAGTTAACAGTTTTGCTTACGGCATTATTAGTGTATTTCTGGAAAGCTGCCTGCATCTTGATGTGCCATTCAGGCGTTATATCAAAAGCAGTTACAAACACTTTTCTTAATTCTGCTGGAATCTCTTCAATATCTTGTATAGATGCACGATTAGTGACTTTCTGAATTAATTCATCAGAATAAATTCCTGCTTCTTTCAAGGCATTCTTGAAATGCTGGTTGACGTAAACCAATTCTTTGCCTTCCATAACTCTCTTGATGTATGCAATAGAAAATAATGGTTCTATTCCTGAAGAGCAATCTGCAATCATGCTGATGGTTCCAGTAGGTGCAATAGTTGTTCTTGCAGCATTTCTTATTGGCGTCTTGTCTTTGTAGATACTTTTTTGAATGTTTGGGAATGCACCTCTTTTTGATGCTAACTCTTCAGAAGCAATCTTGATTTCATCATCAACAAACTTCATAACTTTTTCAGCTAATTGAACTGCTTCATCTGAGTTATATGGAATTCTCATCTGATAAAGCATGTCTGCCCAACCCATTACTCCGATACCTATTTTTCTATTTGATCTAGTCATCTCTTCAATTTCTGGCAGAGGAAGATTATTCATGTCAATTACATTGTCCATGAAATGGGTTGCAAGCTTGCAGGCATCACGTAATCTGTCCCAGTCAACTTGTTTACCTTCTTTGATAAACTTTGCAAGATTGATAGAGCCTAAGTTGCAACTTTCATATGGAAGCAGAGGCTGTTCGCCGCAAGGATTAGTACTTTCTATCTCTCCTATTTCTGGAGTAGGGTTATCTTTGTTAATCTTGTCAATAAAGACAATGCCTGGCTCTCCATTTTTCCAAGCCATCAAGACAATCAAATCAAATACTTTTTTTGCATTTAATTTTTGCACAACTTTTCTAGTTCTAGGACTGATTAATTCATAATCTTCTCCTTTTTTGGCTTTTTCCATGAAATCATCTGTCAAAGCAACAGAAATATTGAAATTATTTAGCACATTTGTTTTTTCTTTTGCAACAATGAAATCCATGATGTCTGGATGGTCGATTCTTAATATGCCCATGTTTGCTCCACGCCTTTTTCCACCTTGATTAATGACGTCAGTGGCAGTATCAAAAACCCGAATAAAAGAGAGCGGACCAGAAGCAATACCTTTTGTGGAAATAACCACGTCATTTCTCGGACGAATCTTTGAGAAACTAAAACCAGTTCCTCCTCCTGTCTGATGAATTATTGCAGTTGATTTAACTGCCTCAAAAATCTCTTTAATACTGTCGCCAATAGGAAGAACAAAACAAGCAGATAGCTGCTGAAGCGGAGCGCCTGCATTCATTAAAGTTGGGGAGCAAGGCATGAAATCTAGAGAAGTCATGAAATCATAGAATTTGTTCTCAATTTCTTTTGCATTACCGCCGTATTTTGGTTCTGCAAGAGAAATATTTTCTGCAACTCGGTGAAATAATTCTTCAGGAGTCTCGATAATATTTCCTACAGGATCTTTTAGTAAATATCTTCCTTTAAGAACAGCCAAAGAGTTCAATGATAATTTTAAAGAAGTTTTTTTACCGAGAATTATTTCCCTGGCTTCTCTAACTTCTTTATGTCTTTGTCTGTATAAAATATAAGCTTTAGCAGTCTTGCCATGTCCTTGATCAATCAAAACAGTCTCAACAATATCCTGTACATGTTCTACAGTAGGCATTGTACCTTCAAATTTCTTAGTGAGCACGTGCTCTACCTGGCGTGCTAAATCATCTGCTCTTGCGCGGTCTTTTCCTCCGACTGCAACTGCAGCTTTGTAGATAGCACTGGATATCTTTACTCTGTCAAATGTGGCCAATTCGCCGTTTCTTTTCTTGATTTGTGTTATAACCATTTTTTTAACCCCTTATTTCTTAAGTTTTTCAACCTCTTTTGCAAACTGTGCAGGACTTTTAAATCCTCTATATACTGATGTGAATCTCATGTAAGCAACGCCGTCTAATTTTCTTAATTTGTCAATCACCAGATTGCCAATAACCTTGCTGGGAATCTTAGTGGTGTTCTTTTCTCTCAGCTCTGCTTCTAGATGATCTAATATGTCATCCACTTGTTCAACTGTAACTGGCCTTTTTTCACAAGCTTTCCAGACACCATTCATTATTTTCTGTCTGTTGAAGAATTCAATCTTGCCGTTCTTTTTTATGACACTGAAAGTATTTTCAACCCGCTCATAAGTAGTAAACCTTTTTGAGCACTCTTTACAGCCTCTGCGCCGTCTTATTGCGCCAGAGCTTGGCCTGCTATCTATCACGCTTGTATTTGGCTTTAAACAATATGGACATTTCACGTTATCACACCTTTTCACTAATCAAAAGTAGCAAACTACACAACATATAGTAGTTCCACTTTAGAACGTACACAATAAACCGTGATCATATTTAAATATTATTAGCGCAGAAAATATAGGTTTTAACTATTCTTTTGCAACTGCTTCATTGAGCTCTTTGATAAGCGCAGTTATCTTTTCATCATCCATGCCATGTGCTTTGCAGCCAGATTCTATTGATTCTCCTTTAGCAGCAGGGCATCCAAGACAGTGCATGCCATACTTAAAGAAAACCGGAGCTATATCTGGATGCTTTTCAACAACATCGCCGATGATATCTTCTTTCTTGATTTCAGGTGTCATGATAGCTTTTTGATGGTGGTTATATTTATAGCTTTTGGAATTTGCCTCTGACGCGCTTCGTTTGATACGGATATTTCTTTTGTTCCAGATTTATGTTATTTCGCAGAATGAATTAAAGACTTCGCCAGGCGTCAGTGGCGGGAGAATTCCTTTAACCAAGTGCCATCTTCAATATTCATAGAAAAAGCGTACCAATCTGGATCTTTCTTTTTTACAAACTGCAGGAATGCTTTCTGCTTGTTGTTATCCCATTTGTTGAACTTTTCAGCAGTGTCACATAAGTAATCTTTAAAACAAAATGTTCTTTTCCTGAGCTCTTCTCCAGCAAGATTAGGGTGAAGCGGACATATGATTTGATTGTTTTTTATGATTAAATTATTGCAGACTCCGCATGCCAATACATCGCCAGTGTTAGAGCGCTCTGCAAACTCTTTAATGTTCTTGAACTGTTTGAAGTTTATAGTGTTTCTTTTGAAGGCTTCTGCAAGTTCTTCTCTAGTGGGTTTAGCATTATCAATAAGACAACACCCAAAGCAATAAAATTTTCCAAATGCACATAACTCTGAAAAAGCCATACCTGTGAATCATTGGCGTGTGCTTTTAAATCTTTGGGGAATTTGTTTTAAATGCTCTCGATTATGTAAACGTATGTGCATAGCACGCTTCGTTTCGCTTCTGTTGCTGATTAAACCCAGATTTATTTTAAATAGAAGGCATGCCTGAGAACTTCGCTAGGTGCTATGCATATACCTGCAAACACAAAGCTTTTAAAGAGATATTAAATTCTAGCAGAGCATGGCAAAAACAGATGAAGACCCGTGCAAAGGATGTCCTGGATTGTGCTGCAGATACGTAGCAGTAGAGCTAGATGAGCCAGAAGATGCAGAAGACTGGGACGAGATTAAATGGATGCTGCATCATAAAAACCTGACAGTTTACAAAGACAATGATGGAGACTGGCTGGTTGAATTTAAGACAGACTGTAAAAATCTTGATGAAAACAGCAGATGCAAAATCTATGACAAACGACCAGAACTTTGCAAGGAACACGATGCTGCATCTTGTGTAAGAAATGGCGAAGGAGAGGTACACACAGTACTTTTTGAAACTCCAGAAGACGTTGATAAATATCTTGCAGAACAAGAGAGTAAATTCAGAGAAGCACAAGGCAAGAAACCTTTAAATAAAGAAGAATAAGTTCTTTCTACTATGGTTAAAAAAGAAGAGACTGTGATAGTTCTAAAAATACTTAGAAAATATTACACTGGCCTGTCTATGCTTGGGAGAGTTGGGAAAAAAGACAGCAATTATAAAATACTCATAACAACAATACTTAGTGCAAGAGCAAGAGATGAAGTGACCTTTCCTATTTCTAGAAAACTATTCAAAAAATATCCTAGTCTCACTAGTTTGGCAAATGCAAAACAAAAAGATGTAGAGACAGTAATAAAATCTATAGGGTTTTACAAAAACAAAGCAAAGAATATTATCGGCGCTGCACAGACTGTACAAAAAAAATATAAAGGGAAAGTGCCTTCTACAGCAAAAGAGCTCAAAACTTTGCCAGGCGTAGGGCCTAAAGTTGCAAGCTGCATGCTGGTGTATGCGTTTGATAAACCTGCAATACCTGTGGATACACATGTATACAAAGTCAGTAATCGCTTGGGCTGGGTCAAAACAAAAACGCCTGAGAAAACACAAATCGCGCTTGAGAAACTGATACCAAAAAGGTATTGGAAAATGGTAAATGAAGTGCTGGTTTTGCACGGACAAAATATTTGTGTGCCGCAAAGACCAAGATGTTCGAAATGTCCAGTTGTTAAATACTGTAAAAGAATAGGTGTAAAAAAATGATTGATGTTATTTATTTTTTAATTGGAATCCTTGTACTGCTTTTTTTAATTGCGTTTGTTTTTTTATCTAAAGATGTATTTAAGACTGGAGTTGTTAAAGTTCATAAAGTCAAGATAAAAGACAAAGAATCATTCTGGATATCTGCAATATTTTTAGTAATATTTTTTGCTTTGGCAATAGGAGAATTCATAAAATTACGGCCTGCAACAAATTATATTAGTTATGTAGGTGTTGTGTTGATATTTGTCGGCGGGTTGATACGAATACTTGCCAGAAAAGAACTGGACAGATTCTTTAGTTTTGAGGTTGTGATACAGAAAGGCCACAAACTTGTGACAAAAGGAATCTATAAATCTGTAAGACATCCAATGGCATTAGGGCTTGCGCTGGAGTTAGTTGGATTATCACTTGCTTTGCGAAGCAAGTATAGTCTTCTTGTGTTAATAGTATTTGGAACTGTGGTGCTGCTGTATAGAATAAATGCAGAAGAGAAGTTGTTGATAAAAGAGTTTGGAAAAGACTATCTTGAATATATGGAGCACACTAAAAAACTGATTCCAAAAATGTTTTAGGGGGGATATAAATGACAGAATTAATCTATATGACTGATTGCTATGCAAAAGAAGTTGATGCGACTGTTGTCAAAGTTGATGGTAAATTTGTTGTTTTGGATAAAACAATTTTTTATCCGCAAGGTGGAGGGCAGCAGACAGATACTGGAAAATTGGTTAAAGATGGTCAGGAGTATGCTGTTGTGTTTGCTAAGAAAGTTGGTCCTGATGTAAGCCATGAAGTTGATAAAGAAGGTCTTAAAGAAGGAGATGCTGTTCACTGTGTTTTAGATTGGGACAAAAGACATATGCTAATGCGAATGCACACTGCAGCGCATATACTGTCTGAGATTTTTCATAAGGAAACTGGTGCTTTGATTACTGGAAATCAATTGAAAGTGGATAAGTCTAGAATTGATTTTAGTTTGGAAAATTTTGATAGAGAGAAAATAAATGAATATGTTGTGAAAGCAAACGAAATTGTTAATCAAGATTTGCCAATTAAGATTTATGCACTTCCTCGCGAAGAAGCAATGAAGATACCTTCTGTAACAAAACTAGCTAATGTTTTGCCACCTGCTGTTAAGGAATTGAGGATAGTTGAAATTGTCGGGTTTGATGTACAGGCAGACGGCGGGACTCATGTTAATTCTACAAAAGAAGTCGGAGAGATAGAGGTTGTAAGTGCAGAGAATAAAGGGAAGAATAATAGAAGAGTTTATTTTACTTTGAAGTGAACCGCAGGCGCATAGCACGCTTCGTTTGAATTTTAATATTGATTATTTTCCAGATTTGTTTTAATTAGAGTGTATGCTAGAGAACTTCGCTAGGTGCTATGCACATATAATGAACCATAAGCTTTATAAGCAACCCTGAAATTTTCAGACGCTTGAGGTGAGTGAGACAAATGAATTATGACACAGAGATACAGTATAGAATGCAACCCTGTAGTAAAGTAGAAGATGATGGAAAAATAAAACTTTTGCCTATGTCGCAGGAAGTTGCGCAAGATGTTTTAACAGATATAGTTATGCAAGAACTAATGAGCTGCAAAACTGTTGTTGAAGCAAGAGAGATAGAGCGTAACCTGCATTTGATAGCGGAATATACTGATATGCAAATAGTGCGCTATATTGGGCAAGTGCAGGCAACAATCAAAAGACTTGAGCAAAAATAAGCCTAATTCTAGATAGCTTTTTATATTCTTTATTCTTTTGATTTATGTATGAAAGTATTACACATACACGCGAAATCAAAAGCAGAAGTCAAGTTATCAGAGTCTGCTTTGAATGCTCTGCCTGCTAAATTAGGGGTAGTTACAACTATACAGCATCTGCACAAACTAGATGAGGTTATTGCTCAGTTGAAATCGGGTGTTAAAGGAGGGCAAGTGTTGGGGTGTAATGTTGATTCTGCCAAGCAAATATCTGATAAGGTTGATGCGTTTCTTTTTATTGGCTCTGGAGAATTCCATCCAGTGGCTGTAGCATTAGGGACTGGCAAAAAAGTGTTCAAATGGAATCCTTTTACAGAACAATTATCTGTTGTACAGGATGAAGAAGTTGAGAAGTACAAAAAAAGAAAAAAAGCTTCACTTGTTAAATTTTTGTCTTCAGACAGAGTTGGGGTATTGGTTTCTACTAAGCATGGACAGAGCAGATTTGATGAAGCGCAGAAATTAGCGGATAAAAAAGATAAAAAATATTATTTATTTGCATTTGATACCTTGAATATATCTGATTTAGAGAATTTTCCGTTTATTCAAGTTTGGGTAAACACTGCTTGTCCGCGGATAGCAGATGAGAAACCTAATATAATCAATATTGATGAACTGCCATGAAAAAAATATTTATTTTAGTTTTACTATCCTTTATTCTAATATCTTGTAGTGCGGCTCCGTCTGTTAAAATAGGAGATACTACTGTTTTTGTTGAGCTGGCGCTTACCTACAAAGTTCAGATGAAAGGATTGATGTTTAGAGAGCATCTTAGTGAGGATCAGGGTATGTTGTTTGTTTTTGAGAAAGACGAACCAAGGAGTTTTTGGATGAAGAATACACTGATTCCGCTTGATATGATATTTATTGATTCAGATTTTGAAATAGTTGATATTAAGACTGCAGTGCCTTGTGAAAAAGATCCTTGCAAGAGTTATGTTTCAAAAGCAAACGCTAAATATGTTCTGGAAGTTAATTCAGACTTTGCAGAAAAACATAAAATTGAAATAGGAGATGAGGTTAAACTAAATATATGAAGCCAAAAGTACTAGTTGGGTGCCCAACATGGGAAGGCAAGAAATATTGCTTAAAAGAATATGCTAGTGCACTGAAAAAATTAACTTATCCTAATTTTGATATTCTTGTTGTTGATAATACTAAAGAGAGCCAGTATCAAGGCATGATTGAGGCTTTGGGTTTGAGAGTGATTAAGGGCCCTTGGCACGACAGTGCACGTGAAAGAATAGTGCAGAGCAGGAATATGCTGCGAGAATATGCTTTGGAGAATGATTATGATTATTTCTTGAGTTTGGAACAGGATGTTATTCCTGAACCAGATATGATTCAGACTTTACTTTGTCATGGAAAACAAATAGTCTCTGGAATCGTGTTTAACAATTTGCCGGTAGGACATAAATTAGAACGCATGCCAATGATATATGTAGAACACCCTGCAGACCCGACAGGATTATGGTATATGTCTGAACAGGAATGGCAAAAACCACAATTAATTGAAGTCAAAGCATGTGCTTTTAGCTGTGTGCTGATTCATAAAGATGTTCTTAAGAGAGTAGAGTTCAGGTACGAAGGCGGATTTGACGACATGATGTTTTCATTTGACGCAATTCAAGCTGGCTTTAAGATATATGCAGATACGACTGTTAAGCCTAAACATTTGCATGGAAGCTGGGACGGGATTGAGAAATAATTATTCTTCTGGTTAGATTGTGTATTAGAAAACTTCGCTAGGTGCTATGCGCACACTGTTTTTTCAAATACCTTTAAAAACCATAAATTAATTCTAAGCAGTATGGTAGAACTACTAGCGCCAGTGTCAGACAGAGTAATGCTTAAGGCAGCAATAGATGCAGGAGCAGATTGTGTTTATTTTGGACTGCAGAAGCTGAATATGCGAGCTACTGGGAAGAATTTTACAATGGAAGAACTGCCAGAGATTGTTAAGCAGTGCCATGATAGTAAGGTTAAAGTTTTCTTGACAGTCAATACTATTGTTTATGATAATGAATTAGGTGATGTTGCGGATGTAATTGCAGGAGCTAAAGCAGCAGGAGTTGATTATGTTATTTGCTGGGATATGGCAGTTATTCATGAATGTAAAAAACAAGGAATGGCATTTCATATCTCAACACAGGCAAGTATTGCAAATTCAAAAGCTGCAAAATTCTACAAAGAATTAGGTGCAGAAAGAGTTGTTTTAGCAAGAGAGTGTACTTTAGAGCAAATAAAACAAATAATCAAAGAATCTGGCATAGAAGTTGAAACTTTTGTTCACGGAGCAATGTGTGTATCTGTTTCTGGAAGATGCTTTACATCACAACACTTGTTTGGGAGGTCTGCGAATAGAGGAGATTGCCTGCAGCCCTGCAGAAGAGAATATAAAATCATTGATGAAGATAATAAAGAATTAATCTTAGGGGAAAATTATGTAATGTCTGCGAAAGACCTTTGTGCAATGCCATTTGTTGACAAATTAATTGAATCAGGAATAACCTGCTTTAAGATAGAGGGCAGAGTGAGGAGTCCTGAATATGTTAAAACAGTTGTGTCTGCTTACAGAGAAGCAATTGATGCTTGTAAGGATGGAAAGTTTAACAAAGAATTAATTGATAAATTAGTTGAAAAACTTAAGACTGTTTATAATCGAGAATTTTCAAAAGGATTTTATTTTGGAATGCCAACTGCAGATGATTTTACAGATACCTATGGCTCAAAAGCAACTACAAAAAAAGTGTATGTAGGTTATGTCAAGAATTTCTACAAACAACCTTCTGTGGCAGAAATAAAATTAGAGGCAGACAAAATATCTCTAGGTGATAAAATAATGGTTCAGGGACCTACAACCGGGGTGCAGGAACAGATTGTGGAATCAATGGAAATAAACAAAAAGTCTGTAAAAGAAGCTGAAAAACGAGATGTGGGGATAAAACTTAACTTTCCTGTAAGACCAAATGATAAAGTGTTTAAGATAGAATCAAAATGAAAAGTCAACTTCGTATTCTGTACTGCCTAACATAACAGAACCCATTCCTTGACCAATTTTATAAGAAGCATCATTCATTGTTTCAATAACTGCTTCGAAAAAACCAGTCTTTTCCTGGAATTTCTTAAATGAAACAGTCAAGTTCAATTCTTTTTCTAAAAACTGCTTAGCATCTTCAGTAGTTCCAAGCTCGTCAATCAAACCAAGCTCTTCTGCTTCAAAACCCATATAAACATAACCATTAGCAAGTTTTTGCACATGATCAACATCTAGTTTTCTGTTTCTTGCAACTTCATTGATAAAAATTTCATGAAGTCTGTCTAATTTAGACTGTATCAACGTTCTTTCTTCGGGAGTCATCTGTTTATATGGAGTAGTCATATCCTTGAACTTGCCTGCAACCAAGCGTTCATAAGTAACATTATAATCTGTTAATAATCCTGAGAACTCAAGATAAGAAGACCTTACGCCAATAGAACCAACAGTTGAAAGCCTGTTAGCAAAAATAGTATCTGCAGAAGAAGCAATCCAGTATGCTCCAGAATTGCCCAACTCATGAATTACTGCAATGGTTGGTTTTTTGGCTTTCTTGACAGCATCTGCAATTTCTACAGTGCCAACTGGTGTTCCGCCAGGACTATCAATGTCTAACCAGATTGCTTTGATATTATCATTTTTTTCAGCGTCTTGAATCCATTTGACAATTGTTGAAGATTTAGTTCCTGTTGGTGACATAATGCTAGACATACTTGAAGTAGATATCGGGCCTTTGATAGGAATGTGAGCTACATTGCCAGTAAGAGTTAATGGTTCTCCTACAAACCAAGAAATTGTGCTTACAAAGATTAATAATACAAATGTGAAAATCATAAGACTAATCAGCATTCCAAAAATCGCACCAATAGTTCTGATGAATCTAAGGAAATCAAATCCTCTTTTTTTAGCCATACTTGAATAAATTAGAATTCTGGTTTATAAACTTTTTCTATTTTAGTACATGAATAGCACGCTTCGTTTTGCATCTGCTTTTGATTATGTCCAGATTTATGTTAAATCGCAATGTATATTTGAGAACTTCGCTAGGTGCTATTCCTGTATTTATTTTAAATGCTCTGTGAGGTAATCTACTTCTTTCCAGAGTTCTTCTGCAGACTTATTGCTATCCCAGTCTGGCATAATGTTCAATTCTCCAGTCATAAGATGAGTGACCCAGCCCTCTAGCAAAGAGATATATTGTTCATGAACGTGATCTGCATCGCTTGCTGCATCAGGACCAATATATTCATTGCCTGCGCAAAAAGAACTTTTTCTAACAGCGATGGGGAGACAGTGTGATAAAAGCATACCTCTAAATTGTCTTAAAACAACCCTGCCTTCTAAATCTAAAGTGAGTGTGTTATTAACGTTGTCATTGCCCATTGCAATTACTGATTTTACTTCTTGCTGTGTGAATTTATTTGGTTTTGTGAATCTGTAAATCACTGGATGGATATATACTCTTTGAGCTATTTCATGCAGAGTTCCGCCTTCTAAATCTTTTAAGGGATATTTTTTCCCATCTATTTCTACTTCATTAGGGAGAGTGCCGATAAATGTTCCTGCATCTAGAAGTGTATTATATAATTGGTCACTTGGTTCTGGACTGTCATCCCTGCAGAATTCTGGGTGATTTTTTGAGAGCGCACTGCTCATGTGTCTCCAATTTCCGTCTTGTTGAAGTCTATATCTTTCCACGCCCAAACCTAACTGTGCTTCAATTCGAAATTTCATGATTGTTTATAATTAACCGTAACTTATAAAGTTTATTATTCAAAGCAAAAGCCTTATAAATACTCCTCATAAACGTATATTTATGGGTAAAAAGCCAGTAGGCAGGAAACCGCAGCATAAAGGACCTGCATTAACTAAAGAACAAGAAGAACAGCAAAAGCTAGAGATGATGAGGCGAACGCCTCTGCCAAGACCGAATCAATTAGTAGGAATATGTGAGCAAAGAGTTGGCGGTTCAAGAATGAAAGTTAAATGCATGGATGGCAAAACAAGAATCTGCAGAATACCTGGCCGGCTAAAAAGACATCTTTGGATAAGAGAAGGTGATGTTCTACTAATAGAGCCTTGGGAACTAAGTGCAGAGACTAAAGGCGATGTTGTATTCAAATACAGACCAATACAAGTACATGCCCTAAAGAAAAAGGGATATCTAAAAACACTAGAAAGCGAGGAATTTTAAAATGAAAAGAATTTTTATCTTTGCAACAATGTTTTTATTATTAGCAAGTATTGCAACTGCTACTTGCACAGATTCAGACAACGGCCCAAATTATGCAGAACAGGGCAATACTAAAATAATCAGTGGAAAAGAAGATATTTGCATAATCAGCCCTAGCGCAGAAGTGAGAACAGATGCGAGTCAATATCTTAAAGAATATTTTTGTGATAAGAATGATCAAATAGATTTTGATATAGTAGATTGTGTTAGAGAAGGATTTACAGGCTGTGAATTAGGGGAATGTGTTGGAGGCACTGCTGGTGCCAAAGCACAGGATTCAAATTACACACCGCCTGCACCAGAACCATTTTGCGGAGATTCTATTGTAGATGCTGGAGAAGATTGTGATCCAATGAATAAAATGTGTTTTGATGACGATGGCAACATAGGACTTTGCGATGCAAACTGTCAATGCGAAATCAAACTAAAATCAGACAAAACAAAAACAACTTCTACATATAATGATACAACTGATACAGACACTACTGATGTAGTTGTAGATACTCCTGTTGAAGTTGATACAACACCAAAACCTCTGCCTGTTGTTAAGAACGATAAGCCTGATGAAGATAAAATCACAGTAACAATAGCAGACAAAACTGAACCAAAAGCTCCAACTGGATTCTTTTCAAGAATTTGGTCTTGGATAGCTGGATTGTTTAGTTGAACGTCACCACTCCAGAATAGAAATGTTTATATATTCGCTAGATGTCTTTTTCTATTATTAAGGGGGTAAGATAAAAATGGGACTAATACGAACTATAACAATAATATTATTGATATTTTTGAACTTTCTAGGTGCAATGTTCATCGAAACAAAGCTTCAAACCAATTTTACACTAGAACTAGTGTTCATAGTGGTTGGATTGATTTTAGCATTTGGTGTAATCATTGGAATCGGTCTTAATTTGAAATGGGCCTGGCCAATGGCAACAATCATGTTTGCATTATTCTTGGCAAATGCAGTGTTCTTGTATGTTAATCAAAAAGCATTCTTGACATTTGTATTGATGATGTTCTTCAACACAATAGGTCTGTTGATATCTGTAGTGTCAATTGAGGAAGAGGATGACTTTACAGAAGAACAACATCCTGTAGAAACATATGACTTTGATGAAGAACCGCATTCATTTGTGTATGATGTAAGCACAGCACCTAAAAAAACTGCTAAAAAGAAGGCTAAGAAAAAGTCTAAAAAGAAGAAAAAATAATTTTTTTTATTTTATTTACTTTTTATAATATTCTAAAAACACTTTAATTGCCCGTACTGCGTTAAACGGAAATCTAAAACAAGGCAAGCCATGCTCTTCAATTTCCTGCTTTAGTATTTCACTGTATTCGCTGCCTGTTGTTACTGTGATAATCGGCTTTTTCTTTTTGTCATTGAGTTCTTTCAAGACATCAACAATAGATTCTTTCTCAATCAAAGGAGTCTGGGAGAGAACAACTGCAAGGATGATATCAACATTCTTGTCTTTTATACAGGCCTCTAGAGCGAGCCTATAGCGTTCTGTGGTTGCATCACCAAGCAAATCAATAGGATTGTCAATAACTGCAATAGGTGGGAACTTCTTTTTTAATGAATTCTTTAGAGCAGAGCTCATACTGGCCATATCCATTCCTAAATTACTTATTGCATCGCTAGATAAGATACCAAAACCACCGCCATTAGTGACAATCTGAATCTTTCTTCCTTTTGGCTTAAAATTAATCTTCTCAAAAATCTTAACATAGTCAAACACTTCTTCAAGAGTGTGTGCTGTGATTATTCCTGCCTGCTTAAAAACTCCGAAATAAATCTCTGCACTGCCTGCTAGAGAACCAGTGTGGCTCATTGCAGCTTTTTTGCCTGCTTCTGTAACTCCGCCTTTGATAGCAATAATTGGCTTTTTAGCAGAAACCTTTTTACAGGTGTCTAGAAATTTCTTTCCGTCTTTGACACCCTCAACATACAGGCAGATAACTTTTGTGTCAGGATCATTGCCAAGATATTCAATAAAATCAGATTCATCAACATTAATCGCATTACCGTAGCTTACGAACTTTGCAAAACCAAAGCCTTCTTCAGCAGCTAAATCAAGAATAGCACTACCACTTGCACCTGATTGCGAAACAAAAGAGATGACGCCTTCTTTAGGCCGTTTTAATCTGTCTTTTGGGAGAAATAAAGTGTCAATGTGACCTTTAGAGGAATAGACTCCTAAGCAATTAGGGCCAACACATTGAATGTTGTATTTTTGAAGTGCGCTAAGCAATGCTTTTTCAAGCTTAGTGTTGTTAACCTCTTTGAATCCTGCACTTATGATTATAACATGTCGAATGCCTTTTTTGCCGCAATCCAAAACCGCAGAGGGGACAAATTTAGCAGGGACACAAATAATTCCTAATTCTAATTTGCCAGGAATATCTCTTACATTTTTGTAGCATTTATATCCCATTACTTCATCTGCATTAGGATTAACCGGATAAACTTCTTTATCAAAACCTTCTAAGAAATTTCTGAAAATGACATTGCCGACTTTTCCTTCATCTCTAGAGGCACCGATAACAGCAATCTTATTTGCTTTGAAAAAAGTATCTAGATTCATTTTTCACCTTCTTTTGCATACTTTAAGAAATCAGGGTATAAAAATGTTTTGCCTGAGAAATATTTATATACTGCTGGCACATAAAAGGATTTATGAATATACTATTTATTTGCAACCAAAATATGTATCGGAGCAAGACTGCGGAGGATTTGTTTAAAGGTGTTCTTAGTGTAAAATCTGCAGGACTTTATAATAATCCAGTTACTTCTAAACAGCTTGGCTGGGCAGACCTTGTTTTGGTAATGGAAGAAGAGCAAAGAAGAGAATTAAGCAAGAGATTTCCTGCACAATATCTTAAAAAAAGAATATTATCTTTAGATATTCCTGATACGTATACATATAACCAGCCACAACTAATTGCGATATTAAAGACAAAAGTAGAAGCTATTCTGACCACTCTTGAAATTGCTGCATAGCTTTTTTCTTGGATGAGAATATTTTTGTTTCTGAAATAGACATTTCCGGCATTCTTCTTGTGACTTTATACCACTTTTTTTCATCACTTTTGAATTCAATTAAGCTAATTTTCCATATTTTCATGAAATTCATACGCTTTTAATCTTTAATATTTTTTTCTTACAAAAATTCGAAAAGCTTTCGGAAAACGATAAAGAATATGTGGCGTAGTTATCGTTTTTTAATTAGTAAACACCATTATTTGTCTAAGTATTACAGTGTTTACTATTTCGAAGAAATATTTATAAACTCCAACTCAAATGATATAGCCATGCGCAAAAAAGAGGTATTTGCATGGAGCGTGTATGATTTAGCTAACACAGCGTTTTCTGCACTCTTTGTGACATTCTTTTTCCCGCTATATATTAAACAGTACTTAGGGGGGAATGAATTTCAGATAGGATTAGTGTTTGGATTATCTATGCTTTTGGTTGCAGTGACTGTGCCGTTTATTGGGGCATTATCCGACATTCGCAAAAGAAGAATGTCATATATAACTGGATTTACTTTACTTTGCTGCGGCGCAACATACCTTGTTGTTCATTCAAACTTAAAATGGGCTTTGATTTTCGGGTTTATTGCAAATTACTTTTATCATGCTGCATTAACAGTGTATAATGCAATACTTCCAAGAATATCCACAACAAAAAATG
>JAHWHT010000077.1 GCA_019323135.1 Candidatus Woesearchaeota archaeon | reverse complement strand
TAATTACTTTAGAAGCTCTGTTTAAGGTATTATTATACTCCATGTTATCCTCTTTTTTTATACTGTGTTAATTATCACTTCCCATATATATAATTTACTGCTTTTAGTATGCGCATAGCACCTAGCGAAGTTTTCCAATATACAATCTAGTTAAGATAAATCTGAGCATAGTCAACAACAGAAACAAAACGAAGTGTGCTATGCACATACTGCTTTTACAAACCTTTTTAAAGATGAAGTATTTTTTTATATTTATGTACGAACTGATTATAACAGAAAAACCAAATGCTAGCAAGCGAATCGCAGAAGCTTTAGCAGAAGGAAAAGCGATTAAAGAGAACATTCGCGGAGTTCCATATTACAAAGTTACTCATAAAGGTAAAGATTTAGTTATTGGGTGCGCTGTTGGTCATTTGTTTGGACTGGCTGAAAAAAATAAAAAACCTGGTTTTAAGTATCCTATTTTTGATATCGAGTGGGTTCCTGCTTTTGAGATTTCTAAGCAGGCAGCATTCTCAAAAAAATATTTTAATGCTTTAAAGAAACTTGCAAAAGATGCAGATTCTTTCACAGTTGCTTGCGACTATGATATAGAAGGAGAAGTGATTGGCCTTAATGTAGTTAGATTCATCTGTAACAGAAATGAAGCAAGAAGGATGAAGTTCAGTACCTTAACTAAGCCAGACGTAGTTAAAGCATATGAAAACGCTCAGTCACATCTTGATTGGGGCCAGGCAGAAGCAGGAGAGACTAGGCATTTCTTGGATTACTATTATGGTATTAATTTGTCAAGAGCTTTGACTTCTGCAATAAAGACTGCAGGCATGTTTAAGATTCTAAGCGCAGGCCGTGTTCAAGCTCCTGCTTTAAAGATTATTGTTGATCGTGAAAAAGAGATTCAGGCATTTAAGCCAGTTCCTTTTTGGCAGATTGAACTAAATGGTCAAGCAAAAAAGAAACCAATTGATGCTTGGCATAAAGAAGATAAGTTCTGGGATAAAAAGAATGCAGACGCAGTTATGAAAAAAGTTAAAAGCGAGAAAACCGCAGTTGTTAACGCTGTTAATAAAAAACAATTCAAGCAAACCGCTCCATTTCCGTTTGATCTTACCTCTCTGCAGACAGAATCTTACAGATGTTTTGGTATTCGTCCTAAAGAAACTCTATCTCTTGCACAAGAACTATACACCAATGGAATAATTTCTTACCCAAGAACAAGTTCCCAGCAGTTACCTGCTGCAATAGGCTACACAAAAATACTAAAAGCCTTGGCAAAACAAAAAGATTACAAAGAATCCTGTAATAAACTTCTTGCACTAAAGACCCTTACACCAAATAATGGCAAGAAAACAGATCCTGCTCACCCTGCAATTTACCCTACGGGCGTTTCAAAATCATTAGAAGGCAAACACGCAAAGATTTATGATTTGATTGTCAAAAGATTCATGGCTACTTTTGCAGAATCCGCAGTAAGAGAGACAATAACCGCAGAACTGCATGTTAAAGATGAGCCATTTATTGCAAAAGGCACCAGAACTGTTGAAAAGAACTGGCACGAGTTTTATATGCCTTATGTTAAGTTAGAGGAAATCGAGCTTCCTGCTATGAATGAAGGCGATGAAATAACTATTGTCAAGATAACTATGCATGATAAAGAGACTCAACCTCCTAAAAGATACACACAATCTTCTATAATAAAGGCACTTGAGAAAAGAGGTTTAGGTACAAAAGCAACAAGAGCAGATATTGTAGAAAGACTTTACTCAAGACACTACATCAAAGGCGAAAGTATTGAAGCTACTGATTTAGGTATTCAAATAACTGCAATTTTAGAGAAATACGTTCCTAAAATCGTTGATGAAACTTTAACTAGAAGTTTTGATGAGGACATGGAAGAAATAAGAGCAAGAAAACTTAAAAAAGACCAGGTTCTCAAAAAAGCTAAAACAGTTGTTAATGATATTTGCACAGAATTCAAAACAAAGGAAAAAGATATTGGCGAAGGATTGCGAAAGACTTTTACAGAAACTCGCGCAGCAATGCAGACTGTTGGAAAATGCATGGCTTGTGATGGAACATTAGTCATAAAGAAAGGCAAGTTTGGATTGTTTGTTGCTTGTGATAAATATCCGGATTGCAAAGCTACATTTAAACTGCCTTCTGGTTGTTTGGTTAAAGTTACAGAAAAAGTTTGCGAGCACTGCAATCATCCAATGATTAGAGTTATCAGAAAAGCCAAAAAACCTCAGGAAGTCTGCATTAATCCAGAATGTTCTGCTAAACAAATTGATGTAAAGATAGAAGAAGGAAGAAAGTGTTCTAAATGTGGAAAAGGCGAGATGGTTCTGAGAAAATCAGTATATGGAGCATTCATGGCCTGTAATAAGTATCCTAAATGCAGAAATACTGAAAGTATTGATGAAAATGGCAATCCAATAAAAAAGAAGGCTAAAAAGAAAGCAAAGAAAAAAATTAAAAAAAAGGCCAAGAAAAAAGCAAAGAAAAAAAAGGTCAAAAAGGCCGCCAATAAAGAATAGTTTTAGTTCATGAAAAACAAAATAATTGTATCAACAGGCAATTTCTGGGATGGCAAGAACCCGTTAGATAATATTAAAGCTATTAAAAAAATCGCAAAGCTTGATGTTGATGGCATAGAAATTACTTTTACAGACCCTAAATATATAGAGGGTTTTTTCAGCAATGAATTAAGAAATGTTCTACGAAAGTTCAAGATTATTGGTATGCATATGCCTGCCATAAAATATAAACGAGACAAGAAAACTAAAGATATAATCAAAAAATGTTACTGCCTGTATAGATTACTAAACGCAGACTATGCAGTCTTGCATCTTAATTGGCTTAAGGACCCGGATTTATTCAAAGGAACTCGGTGGAATATTGTTGTCGAAAACGGTGGCTCAAAGCATGGACTTCTTGCAAAGGATATGCATAATTTCTTAAAAAAATACAAGAGATTCAAGACTGTTCTTGATGTGAATCATGCATATGAAACAGGCGAAATTGCAGAGTATGTTAAAAAGTTAAAAAACAGGATTTATGCAGTGCACCTTGGCGGAGGAGAGATTAAAGGCAAGCATACACATCGGCCTTTCTTTAAAGCCTCTAAAGATTACCTTGATGCATGTGAGCCAATAAAAAAGCTGGAATGCCCAATTGTTCTAGAATACAGTTTTCCAGAAAAACAAAGTCAGATTGACAGTGATATTCAGCGTATCAGAAATTGGCTTAATAACTAAAACCGATATGCATAGCACCTAGCGAAGTTCTCAAACATTTTAAGCGGTTTTACACAAATCTGAACCTAATCAAAAACAGAAACTAAACAAAGCGTGCTATGCATATATTCTAAAAACATAAACTATATATATTGTCTTCTATGTTCTTATTATCATGGGTAAGAAATGGGGTATTTTGATTATTATACTGCTTTTACTGCTTCCTGCAGTGCTGGCAGAGGAAAGCAAGCAGGGCCGCACCAAGCTTTTGGCAATCATCAATAAGGATGGTTCTCAATTTGGTACTGCTGCAACTCTAGATTTAGATGTTCAGCCAGGAAAAGAGCGGGTATTTCTTGAGACTTTCCCCCTGACTCAGATATCTACACAAGTTAGTGTACGTTTTGCTCAGCAGATGGCCTGTTCTGAATTAGACATTGATTGCTCTAAATATGATTTTTTTTATACAATTCGTGCTCTGCCAGGCGTTGTTGGCGGACCTAGTGCCGGAGCAGCAGCAGCAGTCCTGACTGCGGCATTGATATTAGATCAACCTATACGAAAAGATGTTGCTATAACTGGAACAATTAATTCTGGCGGGATAATTGGTGCTGTCGGCGGAATTAAAGGAAAGATTAAGGCCGCTTCAGAAAATGGAATTAATCATGTCTTGATTCCTAGAGGAACACGGATGCTTGCAGGCAAAATTATTGCAGATGTCTCTAATAACTCAACTAATTTAACTGTTGATGAAAACGCTTCAAAACTGGATTTAGTCGAATACGGCAAAAATCTTTCAATAACTGTTTCAGAGGTCGCAACTTTAGCAGAAGCTCTTGAAATATTCACAGGATACAAGATTGAAGAGCCAGACATTAATTTAAGCATAGACTCAGCATATAATCAAACAATGAAAGAAGTTTCTGAGGATTTATGCTCTAGAAACCAAGAAGTTATAGATGCATTAGCAACCTTGCGCAAAGA
>JAHWHT010000076.1 GCA_019323135.1 Candidatus Woesearchaeota archaeon | reverse complement strand
GTTTGCAAATTCAAACAAGTTGATAAGAATCTCGTCATATTGTTTTTTTGTAGAAATAGACTGCATTATTTCTTCATCTTTGATAAGACCTAATGCTTTAATGATAACAATCAATGGAATACGTTTGACTCTTGTAAAAGACAAATAATAAACTCCGTCTCTAAGTCTTTCGACTGTGTGCGGAATCTTATATGCGCCGCTTTCAGAAAAAATTTTTCCAACATATGCGCTGATGCCTGTTTTTTGAGGTTCGACCAAGAAACGATTTGCAGCTAAATCCTCAATATTAACTAAAACTCTTTCAGTTCCGTTGATAATGAAATAGCCGCCAGGATCATCTGGGTCTTCGCCATGCTCGATAAGATCTTCTTTAGACATTTTGCTAAGGTGGCAATACTGGCTCTTAAGCATAATCGGCAGATTACCTATCTGTGTAACAAATGTCTCTCTTTGAACATTATTAATGTGAGAACTTACTTCAATAAAAATAGGAGCAGCATAACTTATTTTTCTCAGTCTTGATTCAACTGGGAAGATTGGCCTTTTAGAACCATCTGCTTCTGTAATCTCTGGTTTTTCAATCCAGATTTTATCCAGCTTAATCCTAAAACTTTCAACATTAGGTGGGATGATTGTTGGTTCAACTAATCTATTCTCGTCTATAATTTTTTGCAATTCTTTTTCTACAAAGAAATTAAAACTCTCGATATCTGATTTTACGAAAGAGTTTTCATCAAAATATTTCTGTATCAAAATTGTTGAATAATTAGGCACTTGCGACCCTCCTATAAAATAAAATTTTTCCTGCAGTAGCACTGTTTCGTGTAATCTTTATGATATCTCCTGGCTTGCATTTTAATCCTTGAAGCGCAGGATCTGTAGTCAATATTCGTGGAAGTTCATTACCTGTTAGATTATACTTCTCAATGATGCGCTTTTTTTCAGCTTCACTCACTACTGTGTGCGCAGGCACTAAGATGTGTTTTGTTATGTCTATTTTTTGCGCCATTTTTGTTTTTGTTTGAACGGGCCGGACGAGATTCGAACTCGCGACCACCTGATTGCCTTTCAGTTGATTAAAAGTCAGGTGCTCTACCAGGCTGAGCTACCGGCCCATTGTCTGCTAGAGAGTCTTCACTAGTACAAAAATATCAATTGTTAAAATATGAGCAACCTGTCTCTCTCAATTTGTCTTTCCCCTCTGGCAATACAGCATGAAACTCTGGGTTCGTTTATAAAGCTTTCGCTTTGTGGTAGTAAATATACCATATTTTGTGTGTTTTGCATAAAGTATATATATGCGGGTGTTACTAGAGAAAATATGGAAATAAAGCTAGATTTGCGTAAAAGTGTTGAACAGAATGCTTCTGCCTATTTTGACAAGGCAAAAAAGGCCAAAAAGAAAATAGAAGGAGTGAATAAAGCATTAGTTAAATTTGAGAAAGAGCACTCTACTATGCTTGCAAAAAAAGAAGAGGCACTTGCTAAAGAAAAAGAGATACTTGAGCGTAAAAAGCAAAAGGAAGAGAAGCAGCGAGCAAAACAATGGTATGAAAAATTCAGGTGGTTTATCTCTTCAGAGGGTTTTCTTTGCATTGGGGGAAAAGATGCTACTACTAATGAAATTGTTATCAAAAAACATACTGATAAAGACGATATAGTGTTTCACACAGAAGCACCAGGAAGTCCATTTTTTGTTGTGAAAACAGAGGGCAAAAAAGTTGGAGCTGCTACAATTAAAGAGGTTGCACAAGCAACTGCAGATTATTCTAGAGCCTGGAAAATGGGGTTATCTACTACTGATGTGTATTGGATAAAACCAGAACAGGTAAGCAAAGAAGCAAAAGCAGGAGAATATATAGCAAAAGGAAGCTTTATGATTTATGGCAAAAGAAACCAACTTGAACCTGTACTGCAGGTAGCAGTTGGGGTATTGTCAGATGGGCGAGTGATGGGCGGACCTGTTGACGCTGTAAAGAAAAACTGCGGCAAATTTGTTATTTTAGTTCAGGGCAAAAAGAAGAAAAGCGATATTGCTAAAAAGATTCAACAAAAAATTGGCGGAGATTTAGATGATATTATTTCTGCGCTTCCTGCAGGAGAATTTGAGATTAAGGAGTAATTAAAATTTAGTTTCTTGTTGTCGTTTATACTCGAGAGCGAGATATTCTTTGTAAAATATTTTTAAAAAAAGAAATCGGTTTTGTTATAGGCGGAGTTGGCTCGGCTTGAACTGGCGGAATCCATGGTTCTCTATTAAATTCTACTGTGACGTTTTCGAATACAAAACCACTTTTTTCACCTTGCTGGCAAGTAGGGCAGGTGCTAGTGCATCCTGCTAACCGCACATTAGCAAAATAGTTTGTTTTTGCAGCATTAATTATTGTTAATATGGCTGCAGAATCAATAGAATAACCTTCTTTACTTTCCCTGTTTTCTCGCAGGTATACTTCAGGAGAATTCAGCTCTAGAAGCGCATTGCACATCAAACTGTATGTATCAACCAGATCTATGCCAACTTTGGGCCGCTGTTCTCCAGGTGTTACATATCTGTGTTCAGCATATGACCAGAGCCTTACGAGCTTGTTCATTATATTCTGATCATCTGATCCGACAGTGATATCTAATACTGCTTGTGTTTCATTATCTACAATTTCAACTAAAGAATTCTTTGCTGAATAATTTCTTCCATCCTTGCATAATTGCACTGTTTCTTTGTTTGAATCATATGCATCTAAAAGTAAAGTCATAAAACTATTGTATAAGTCCGTGATATTTAAGTTTAATGTAAATATTATGTTAAAAAAATTAAATTTAGAAAAAAATTAGAAATCTTTTAGATTTCTAAATTTACAAAAACCGATTGGTTTTTGCGAAAAAATAAATTATTAATGACGCGCGCGCGCTTTTTTGCGGCCATTATGAGATCTAGCAAATCTGCCTCTGCCAGCCGGAGCTCTTCTTCTAGGGGAGTCTTTCTTAACGATTACTCGCTCTAGTGCCGGAACTTGCAGCTTGTCAATGACAAATTCTCTGTATTCTCGCAAGATTCTTGAGAAGTTATCATGGTCGTAATCACATAAAATATTGATTACTTTTCCTTCTTCTCCTGCTCTTGCAGTTCTACCTATTCTATGAACATAATCCTTTGCGTCTTTTGGAATATCATAGTTATAGACGTGAGAAACATTATCAATGTCTAGTCCTCTTGCAGCAACATCTGTGCAAACCAATGCACCAACTTTTGCGTTATTGAACATATCTATTGTTTTTGTACGCTTGTTCTGCGTCAAACCGCCGTGGATAGCAATTGCACTAATCTTGTTTGCTTTAAGATTCTTGGTAACAAAATCTGTATTCTTTCTTGTGTTGCAGAAAACCATGACTAATCCAGAATCTTCATTTTTTAGCAAATGTATGAGCAATGATAATTTCTGATTCTTTGAAACATCATAGTATACCTGCTTAAGCTTTTTTGGGTCTACCATCTTTGTGGCAGCAACCTTTGTCGGCTCAATCATGTATTTTTTTGCAAATTTTTTGACATCGTTTGAAATAGTAGCTGAGAAAAACAGAGTCTGTCTTTTTTTAGGACAAAATCTTATGATTCTCTCTATATCTTCTATAAAACCCATGTCAAACATGCGGTCTGCTTCGTCTAAGACCAGTAACTTGACTTTTGATAAGTCTACTGTTCTCCTTTGTAGATGATCTAACAATCTGCCAGGCGTAGCAACAACTACGTCTGCTTTAGGTAAATCATGGATTTGCGGGTTGATTGCAACACCGCCGTAAATACTCAAGATTTTAAGTTTCTTTTTATGCGCTAGCGTGTTTATTACGCCTCTAACCTGCTCTGCAAGCTCTCTAGTAGGTGCAAGCACCAGAGTCTGCAGACCTTTGCCAGGAACTGTGTGTTCTACAATTCCACATCCAAATGCAAGAGTTTTCCCAGAACCAGTTGCTGATTCTCCGATAACATCTTTACCTTGGACTATCATAGGAATTGATTTTTCCTGAATTAAAGTAGGTTTAGTAAATCCTAATTTCTTGATTGTCTCTGTAGTTTCTTGGCTTAAGCCAAACTTTTCAAATAAGTTCATTCTATATTACCTCGTGTTTCTATTAAGCACTTCTTAAGAAAAAGCGAAATGTTCGTGTTATTGATCAGGTGCTTTCTCGTCGTTGCTTATATTTATTAAATATTAATGAATTTTCAAGT
>JAHWHT010000075.1 GCA_019323135.1 Candidatus Woesearchaeota archaeon | reverse complement strand
TTTGATGTTGGAAAAAACCTTGACAAAGATGTTAAAACAAAAATAGAAACAGAACTGTTTAATGCAGTAAAAACTGATGACCGAGAACAAGTCCAAGTATGTTTATTTGACGCTAAAAGAGCTTTAAGCATCTTTGAAGCTAACCACAACATGAAAGTCAACAAACGAAGAGCACAATTTGATGCAATGGGGGATTTGTAACTTGTCTGACGAGGCAGTTGACGGATTAACACACGAAGTTCTTGCAGAATTACATAATAGACGATTAGTAAGCGTTAATAATTCTTTACGAATGGATCGACGATTACTTAACGAACTAAAATGGCTTTCTAACGCTGTAGACGATGATTTTGACGGCTTTATATTAATTGACGGAGAAATAGAAGGCTGTGGGAAAAGTCTTCTCGGCATGCAAGTATGTGTTTCTAGAGATAAAAAGTTCACTGCCAAACAAATAGCTTATGATCTTATTGATGTTGCTAGGATTTTGCAGTGGATTCCAAAAAAAAGAGCTTTACTATTTGATGAAAGCGGCGCAGACACTGAAAGCGCGGGCGTTCTCAGCAAAAAGAACCGAGCTTTTAAGAGAATTATGGAGAAATGCCGCCAAAAAAATCTTTTTGTGGTTTTAGTGAGACCAAGCTTTTTTGATTGGTCAAAATATTATGCTATTCATAGAAGTTGGGCTTTGCTGACTGTTAAACTTGTTCCTGATAGAGAAAAAAAGCGTTTTGTGAGGGGTTTTTTTGATTTTTATGGGAGAAAGAGGAAAAAAAATCTTTATTTGTTAGGAAAGAAATTTATGGATCGCAGTGTTGTAAGACCTAATTTTCGTGGAATGTTTTCTGATGATCTCCCAATTCCTAAAAAGGATTACTTAGAAAGGAAGAAAGCAGACTTTGATGATGATATTGAAAAGTTGTTAAAAGATTTATCAGGGGATAAACCCCTTAATGAAGAAAAATTTTTGGGTGGTGAGCGAGATGCAAGTGGAGATGATAAACAAGAAATTGCGGGAGCAGATGCCAGCGGTGGTGAAGATAAAGGTTCGTCCGTCGCGGGCTGGCTCAGTTTTTGAAGTAAAAACTCCTAAATCAGGTGTTTTTGCTGTTCTTGAAGTGATTGTGAAAACATTTCTTTATGAACAGTTTACTTCTCGTCAGGTTTTGTTATTATTAAATGATGATCCTGAAACAAGGTTTATTCATAGTTTAGTGAGCTTAAAGTTGCAAAAACTTTCGAAAATGAGTTTGTTATTGTTCAAAGAGCAAGATAGGGGTTATATATATTGGGTTAATCCTGCAAAAAGAGATTTTTTGAAGGGATTATACAATAAAGGTGAATAAAATGGGCTTATACGATACTTTATGGAACTATGCTTCTTTTTTAGAGGAAGATAAGACGTTCGAATATTTAAAAGATCTTTCTTTGATAAAAAATGTTGAGAATCTAATGTTTTTTATGCTATACTTCAGCGGTGCTGCTATGGTGTTTTTTTCTTTAACAAAACTTTTTTCTTGGATGGTGGTTTGTGGTATAGGGTTGTTTATTGCTTTCCTCTTTTCTTTGGCGTTGGTTTTTCTTGTTAAAACCTTTTTTAGAAAGTGGAATCTCAGAAGGCACACCTAACGGTTGCAAAAGTAATACCAAAACTTCACAAACGTATTACTTTCGTAAAAGAATCACTCTATTTCGTGCAAACCCGTACGCCTATTTTTTTGTTTGTTTTTAAAGACAGTATCAATAATAAACCCTGTTTGAGTGTCAAGTAATACTTTTGAACCAATCAAAGCCAATTGCTTGAGCGCGGTGCTATCTTTTGGCTGATTTAACACCTTTTTACAGTCTTTAAGCAAAGATTCCCATTCTTGATTGATTTTAACAGGTAAAACCCTATCTCGATCACTTTTTTCACTCTCAAGAGTATAGTTCACAAAGGGTTTTTTCTCTAACATAGCCTATACTTCTATTCCTGCAAAATCTAAGAATATTAATATAACAGTGATAAGAACAAAAATGAATAATTGCGCCCAAGTAACAAGTTTTGGCGCTATAGGCATCAAAAACAACAATAATCCTGCAAAACTACAGATGAAACTGGCAAACAAAGCGCTTTTAATCTCACTATTTTCTCCATTTCTTAGAATAGCAAAGATAATTAATCCAAAAGCGAACAATATTGCTGCAAACCCCCAACCACCCAAAGCTTGCTGGTTAATGCTATTAATGCCCGCTCCCAAGCTTTCAGCGTTTGTAATGTTGGTTATATTAAACATTTTTTCCCTAGTCTTTATTCATAATATACTTAATTAAAAAGATGCCTATGATAATTAAGATTATAACGATTGCAGTGATATAGGTCTTGAACAGCGGATGTAAGTTGAGATCATCAACGCTATCGCTACTAATGTCATACATGATGCTTGTGCTGCTTCCTAAGAAGCCCAAACCCCTAAAGAAGGTTTTTATTGCACTTAATCCATTGCTGAACCACCCTCCTATAATATCAAAAGCGTTTTTTTCGACGTTTTGATCCACAACACCCTTTGTTTCGTTTAATTGAGTGCTTAGTTCTGTTAATTTATCATATTTAGCAATGGTATCATTATCAAACCCGCTACTGTCATAGTTTTCCCCCATTCTGAGCATGGAGAACGTAAACAATGAAACAAACAATCCAATGGTGGCTATTCCCATCAAAATCCCTTTTAAAATGTCGGATCTGGCTTGTCGGTTCATTTATTTTTCCTCCACTTAACAAACAAGATAAATAATAACCCTCTATCCAATGTTAGCAAGACAATTATTGTGAAAACAAAGAAAGCGAACAATAATTGTAAAGTTTTATCAGGAATCTTTGTTACTCCAAAAATCTTTATTAAATCATCAATTTTTATTGGCGAATCACCATAATAAACGTATCCTCTTGCATGAAATTCTGTGTCATTAATAGGAGTTATGTAACAATAAAGCTGTCCTGTGCTACCAGTGGTTTCATTATCGCAACTAATGGTTTCTACGCCGTTGCTGATGTTGGTGGCTACCACTTGGATTCTTCCTTTATTAACGGTGTTTGTTGGATCTATCCATCGGTAAAAGAACCCTTCTATGGTTTCATTGTATTCAAGAACGCTGTTGACTCCTTGAGCTCCCCCACCTGTTTCTCCAAGTTCAGTGTTTACTGTTATTTCATAGATTTCATCCAAATTAGGGATGAAGTTGGTGCTTGTGCTTGTAAAAAGCACAGTTTCTTCATAAATGACTATAAAGCGGTAAAAGATGTTTTCATCAGCAAAGATAAAGACATCTGTTAAGCCCTCGCTATTAGTTTTTGCTTCTTCAACAGTAATCCACCCTCCAGGAATATATTGTCGTTGCATGCGCACAATAGCATCCTCAACGTTCTCGCTACTAGTGTCAACAATCCTGATTCTTTGTTGCTCGGTGTCGTCTTCTGTTGGAAGATAAACATATAAATCAAACTGGCATTCAGGATTACATTCAGTTATGTTTATTGACTTAAAATAACTTCTTGAATTATAATCTTCGCTTTTTAAGCGAAATTCAAAGACATCTAAAGAATTATTGTTTATTTCGTTTGGAGAAAAATAGTTATTGATTTCTCCGTTTGAAGAAACTGTTTTAACGCTTTGATTATTATTTAAAAGCACTTCCAATTCTGTTGTTTTGTTTAGCAGTTGCCTGTCGGTCTCGTTTTGGACAAATATGTTAAAATTAATGTTTTCCAGTAAAGAAATTCCTTCTCCGGAATTATATATTATTGAAACTTCTGAAGCAGTTAATATTCTATCATGAATTACTAATTCATCAATGTTGAATTTAGAAAAAGTGTTTGTTCCCCCTTCGTTCTTTCTTGAAATAAAACCTCCGTAAGAGCTTGGGAAGTAACCGTTAACAGAAGAGCTCCCCAAAGATTGATTAATGACTAAAACAGCATTTTTATAACCATATAACCTGCCCGTTAGTCCATCAAATTGCACTGTTACATGGCTTACTTCATTTAATGTGTTATTAGTTTTCAAAGTAAGGTTTTGATGCACTAACGAAGCACTTGTTTCGTTCCATATGCTTAAGTGCACATTAATATCATCTTGATTTAAAGTTATTAGGTAGCCCGCATCTACTCCGTGTTCATAAATTAATTTTGTAAATATTGCGCCTTCATTCACGTTGTTGGTAATGTCTGTTGTGTTTATCCAAAAGCTTATAGTAAACTGTCTTGTTTGATTAAACTCCAAAATATTATAATCAGTAAATCCGAGTCTGT
>JAHWHT010000007.1 GCA_019323135.1 Candidatus Woesearchaeota archaeon | reverse complement strand
AAGTTAATTGCAGAAGGCAATGCATATGTGTGCACTTGTGATCCAGATACATTCAGAGAACAAATAATAAAGAAAAAAGCATGCCCTTGCAGGGATTTGTCAATTAAAGAGCAAGGCCAGAGATGGGATAAGATGTTTGGGGAGTATAAACCTGGAGAGGCAGTGTGTAGAATCAAGACAGATGTTGCGCATAAAAATCCTGCAATGCGAGACTGGCCAGCAATGAGAATAAATGACCATGTTCATCCAAGACAGGGCACAAAATACAAAGTTTGGCCGCTGATGAATCTAAGCGTAGCAATCGATGACCATTTAATGGGCTTGACTCATGTCATCAATGGAAAAGAGCATGCGGACAATGCAAAAAGACAAAAGTACATATTTGATTATTTCAAATGGACGCGTCCAATTTACATTAATTGGGGCAGAATCAACTTTGAAGGAATAGAGGTTAGCTGCTCAAAAACAAAACAAAAAATAGAGTATGGTGAATATGAAGGCTGGGACGATATAAGGCTGCCATTTATGAGAGCACTGAAAAGAAGAGGGTATCAACCAGAAGCATTTATCAATTTTGCAGTAGATATGGGTGTATCTTTGTCAGACAAAACAGTGAGCAAAGACGAGTTCTTTAAAACAATAAATGCGTTTAACAAAGACATAATAGAGCCAATTGCAGATAGATACTTCTTTGTGGAAGACCCTGTTGAAATAGAGATTTCAAATGCGCCTAATCAAGAAGTTGAGCTGAAACTGCATCCAGATAATCCTAAACGCGGTGTCAGGAAATTTAAGTGCAGTGATAAATTCTATTTAGCAAAAGCAGATCATAAGACATTGAAAGCAAACAAACTTTATCGCTTGATGGACTGCCTGAACTTTAAGAAAAAAGCAAGAGAATTGATATTTGAGGGAGAAGATTATATGAGTTATAAAGAAAAGGGAGAGGCAATAATGCATTGGCTTCCTGTTTCAAAAGATTTAGTTAAAGTTGAATTATTAATGCCAGACAACACTCTTGTTAAAGGACTGGGTGAAGCAGGCATGAGCAAACTCAAAGCAGGAGCTATAATCCAGCTAGAGAGAGTCGGATTCTGCAGATTAGACAAGATAAGCGGCAAAACACTGAAATTCTGGTTTACGCATAGATAATTGAAGTATCTGCACACAAGGCGGTATTAGGCCTTGAAACCCCTAAATTTGCGTTAACTTTAAATATGATATCCTAAAAATTAGTATTACAACCAGTGAGGTGGATGAATATGTTAATAGTAAAAGCAAAGATAAAAGAAGCAGTAGGCGACGCAAACGTTGCAAGCGATTTTGCAGAAGCACTTGATAAAAAAGTAGAACAGTTAATCAAGGATGCTGTAGAAAGAGCAAAAGGCAACAATAGAAGAACAGTAATGGCAAAAGACTTATAATTTTGCCTTATTTTTTTACTTTTTTTTAAATAGAATTCTTTATCGAACTTTCTTGGCACTCTTGATTTGTATGTGCATAGCACGCTTTGTTTGGCTTCTGTTGTTGATTAGGCTCAGATTTGTTTTAAATAGGCTGTGTATTTGAGAACTTCGCTAGGTGCTATGCACTTGCTTTGACTTTTAGGGTTTCTTTTAATCTTTTGATTTTTGCTTGAATAGATTTTAGGCGCATTTTAGAGACTGTCTTGTCTTTTTTTGCACTAGTGTATAATTTTTCCAGATTCTTGATAGATACCTTAATATCTTGAAATTTTTCTTTTCTAGAAGCTGTTCTCTGTTTAATTTTATCTTCAAGCTCCTGAATTCGTATTTTCCTAGACTCTTTAGAATCCATATACTTGCCTAGCTTTTTCTCCAGCTTGTCGATTTTGTCAACCAAGGCCTTGTGATGCGCTTCTTCCTTGAATTGTACTGCCTTGATGTTTTTCTCTTTAGCAAGAGCGTCTCTAATATCTACTTCCAGTTCTGTAACTCTTTTTTTAATAGAAGATGTGCTAATCTTTTTTAACTGAGAAATCTGTGCAGCTAATTTTTGCCTAGCATGTGTTCTTTCATCAAGTTTAAACTTAGCTAGACTAAGATAGAGTAGTAAAGTTCTTGTCTTCTGAAGATCAACATCAATAGGAATCATATTATTCCAAATCGTTTTTTCCTAGGCGGTGTAGGTGGAGCCCTTTGTACAGGCGGTCTCATAGGCCTTGGCGGAACATTTCCAGGAGTCTGCATAGGTGTTTGAGGCCTAGGCGGCATTGTTCCAGGAGCCACTGGTCTAGCAGGCATTCCTTGATTATTAGATCTTATGTTTATTCCAGGTCTTTGAAATGCAGGCGCTTTTGGTTTTTCCTTGCCTTTGACAATATCAGCCAAAGCAACCATTCCTTCAGCAATATCTGCTTGTTGTTCGAGAAGTTTATCCATTTTTTCAAGAAATGGCTTCATCTTTTCCTTAAACCCTAAACCAACTTCCTCTGTTCGGATTTCATGTCTTGCCTCGTCAAAAATCTTCAGCAGCTTATCCAGCTTTTGATTAAGTTCAACTAGAGAAACACGCAATTTTTTTGTAGGAGTAATCTCGAATTCTTTTAATTTATGCAATTCTTCTTTTAACTCCTCAATTTCTCTATGCGGCAAAAGCTCATATTCTTCAGGTTCGTCTTTTTTAGAAACATGTTTAGCTTTTTTGGCCATTAATATCACCATCTTTTTAATATATAATATATACTTTAAAATATACTTTGTTTATAAATATTTCGTTAAAAAAACAATGTTTTTTTAACGAATTTAGAACTTCTTTGAAGTTCTAATTTTCGTCAAAAAGCCTACATTGGTGGCATTCCAGGCATTCCTTGCGGCATAGGGCCTTGCGCAGGACCGCCTGCAATGACATCATCAATCCTCAAAATCATCTGAGCAACTTCTGAAGCAGAACTAATTGCCTGAGTCTTAATTTGTAGAGGCTCAATGACGCCTGCGTTCCAGGAATCAACAGTCTTGCCTGTGAAAACATTAATGCCTGCCCATAATTTCTTCTTATCATGAGCTGCCTTTAAATCAGTCAAAACATTAATAGGATCAAGACCTGCATTCTCTGCAAGAGTTCTTGGTATTACCTCTAAAGCAGAAGCAAATGAAAGAACAGCCAACTGCTCTCTTCCAGATAAAGAGTTGGCAAATTTTCTGAGCCGTCTTGCAACTTCTATTTCAGGAGCGCCAGCACCGCCAACAACAAGACCTTTTTTAAGAGCAGAAGCAACATCGCCAATAGCATCAGTCATAGCTCGCTTTACTTCAGCAACAACATGTTCTGTTCCGCCTCTGACAAGAACCGTGACAGACTTAGGATTTTTACAGCCTGTAACAAATAATAATTCTTCATCATTGATTTTCCTTTCTTCAACAAAACCAGACTTTCCCAAATCATTTGCATTCAAGTCATCAAGATTTGTGATGACTTTTGCACCAGTAGCTCTTGAAATTGCCTGGATATCGCTTTTCTTTACACGTCTCGCAGCCATGATTCCTTTTTTTGCAAGGAAATGCTGAGCAACATCATCAATGCCTTTTTGACAGAAAATAATATTTGCACCAGAAGCTGCAATCTTCTCAACCATTACATGAATCATTCGTTCTTCTTGCTCGATAAAAGCCTGCATCTGCATAGGATCTGTAATTGAAATTTTTGCATCAATTTCAGTGTCTTTAATCTCTATTGCAGTATCAAGTAAAGCAATCTTTGCATTGCTCACAACCTTTGGCATACCTGGATGAACAACTTCTTTCTCAATAACTACGCCGTTAATCAATTCAGTATATTCAACACTGCCGCCTACTTTTTTCTCAAGCTTGATATTTTCAGTATCAAAAGATATCTTATCATCTGCCTTGTCAATAACTTTCTTGACAGCTTTGATAGCAATCTCACTCAATTTTTCTTTAGCCGCCTCTGCGCCTTTTCCATAAATTGCAGTCATAGCAACTTTTTTCAGTATAGAATCGTCTTTTTCGCTAACTTTTACAGCAATCTCATTAAGAATTTCATTGGATTTATCTGCTGCCTGTCTGTAACCTCTGACAATAACAGTAGGATGAATGTTCTGTTCAAGCAGAGACTCTGCCTGCTTAAGAAGTTCTCCTGCAATAACAACTGCAGTTGTTGTGCCGTCGCCAATCTCTGCCTCTTGTGTCTTTGCAACCTCTACAATCATCTTTGCAGCAGGGTGTTCTATCTGCATCTCTTCAAGAATTGTCACGCCGTCATTTGTTACTGTGATGTCGCCTGCGCCGTCAACAAGCATCTTGTCCATGCCTTTAGGGCCAAGAGTTGTCCTGACTGTCTCAGCGACCAGCTTTGCAGCCATTATATTATTTTTTTGAGCAGTCCTGCCAGTAGTTCTTTGAGTTCCTTCTGGAAGTATGAATATTGGTTGTACATCTTTTGACATAATTATCCCCCCGATTAATTAAGAAAATGAGCCAATAGTTCTTTATAAAGTTTGTGATAGTGCAAGGCAAAATGGGGTTATTTAGATTTCTTTCCTGAATGTACTGGAACAACCTGCCTTTGACCACTATACGTGATTGTTTCAATTGTTTTTTGGTGCGGATTATATGCTGTGAGAGTTCTTTTCTTAGTTCCAGATGTTTTTAAAACGAATCTAACATGACTTATAACATCTTGTCCGCCAATATCGACTACAACATAATCTGAATCTGCATTCTGTAATGCTTTGTCTGTGAAACATTCAACCATGACTGGGGTGAAATTACTGTGCCCGATATCAAATAGAACATCTGCTATGTCAGATACAGGAATCCTGGCTCCACATTCTGTTAATATTGTTTTGTTTTTGTTAAATTTAGCTTTTCTTGAACTTTCTATTTTAACTCTAGACGTAAGTTCACTAGTATCTGTTGCTAAATAATCTTTGGCTGGTTTAGCCTCGGTATATGCTTTACTTCTTCCACTTACCATAATATTTCCCCCTGTATTTTGAAATTAAAAAATAAAGATGTTTATAAATTGCTTAATTAATGCTAAAATATCCTGGATTTTGGTTTGATTCGCCATCAGAGCTATTTTCGTCAAAATATAACATATGCGGGTTTTGAGAAAGCACACTTACTCTTTCTGCTAATTCGCTGTTGCCTAGATCTTTTAGTTCTGAATCCTTAAAACTCTGTATGTATCTGTGAGCCTCTTGAGGTTCGCAGCCTATTGCTGAACAAGACTCATGTACTGCAATCATTCCTGCGATTAGATCTTCTGCAATTGCTCGGGTATCATATTTACTTTCTTTACTCATTTTTGTCTTCCTCCACGAATAATGTATACCTGGAATTGTGTTAAGTATTTAAAGATTGTGACCAAAAAGAATAAATACCTGCATAGATTAACTCGAGACATGATAGTCACAATATCTGGAAATCTGGGAAGCGGAAAAACAACAATCGCAAAAGCAATTGCTAAAAAATTCAAAATTAAGCATTATTCTGCAGGAGATTTTATGAGAGATATGGCAGAAGAGCGAGGGATAACGCTTTTAGAATTGAGCAAGTTAGCTGAAGAGAATTCTGCGGTGGATAAAGAAATAGACGAGAGAAGTAAGACACTAGCAGAAAAAGAAAAGAATTTTGTAATTGACAGCAGACTTGCGTGGTATTTTATTCCTGATTCGCTTAAGATATTTGTCAAATGCGATATTGATGAAGCAGCAAAAAGGGTTTTTCCAAGAAAACAAAAAGGTGATGATGAAAATATAACATTAGAGGCGACAGCAGAGAACATACGCAGAAGGGAAAAAAGCGAAATAGAGAGATACAAGGAATATTATGGTATTGAGCTGCAAGACGAGTCAAATTATGATTTGGTCTTGGATACGACAGAGCAAAAAAAAGAAGATGTGATTAAAAAAGTGCTTGAGTGGGTGGGGAAACAGGTTAAACTGGATTAAAGCGAAAGCTTTAAATTGAATCCTGCAAAAATAAAAACCATGGCAATAAAAAAGGACGATTTCATCGAGATTGAATATACTGGCAGATTAAAAGACAACAATGAATTATTTGACACTACAGATGAACAGGCTGCAAAAGATGCAGATGCATACAGTCCAAATGCAAAATATGGATCAGTTATAATTTGCATTGGGGAAGGGCAAATCGTCCAGGGACTTGATGAAGCAATTATTGGAAAAGAATTAGGAAAACACACTATTGAATTATCGCCTGAAAACGCATTTGGCAGAAAAGACGCTAAATTAATCCAGATGGTTCCTTTGACAAAATTCACACAAAATGATATAAAACCATTTCCAGGCCTTCAGGTAAATATTGACGATGCAATCGGTACAGTAAAAACAGTATCTGGAGGAAGAGTTCTAGTTGATTTTAATCATCCGTTATCTGGAAAAGACTTGATATATGAAATCGAACTAAAACGACAGGTAACAGATAAAGGAGAACAGGTAAAATCATTATTAAATTTACTAATCGGAATGAAAGATATTAATGTAGTAATGGACGGCAACAAAGCAAAAGTAAAGCTGCCAGCAAATGTGCCTCCGCAGATAGCAGAAGAGTTAGTTAAGAAAGTAAAGGCATTAGTGAAAGTGGACGGCCTTGAGTTTGTGGACGCCAGAAAAACAGAAACACCTAAAGAAAAGCCTGCAGAAACGCCTGAAAAAACTAATGAGCCTACTGAAAATAAAAAAGAAACTCCGCAAGAAAAACCAGAAGTTTCAAAAGCAAAACCAGAAGTTTCAAAAGAACCTGCTTCTCCATCACAATAAAGTATAAATACTAGTTCATTCTTAGTCCTAAAAGAGGGTTTGGGAGAAAAATGGATTTTATAAGACCGGTAAATTCTGAAGAACAGGCACGTAGTGTACATGTTGCACAACCTGCACCGCCTGCACAACAACAATCAATACAGCCATCTGTGCAAAAATCAATGCAAGATGCTGAACTAGAAGAGCTGCTGGCACAACAGCGAGCAAGCATCAAAGTATTTGGAGCTGGCGGCGGCGGTAATAACACAATCAATCGTATTACTGAAGTTGGAATACAGGGCGCAGGAACAATCGCAATAAACACAGATGCGCAAGATTTGCTGTACACAACTGCAGACAAAAAAATTCTAATTGGACGAGAAGTAACTAAAGGGATGGGTGCAGGATCAGATCCTAAAATAGGGGAAGAATCTGCACGAGAGAGCGAGCACGAAATAAAAAAAGCAATTGGCGGCGCAGATATGGTATTTGTGACCTGCGGATTAGGAGGAGGAACAGGAACTGGCAGTGCTCCAATAATTGCCGAAATCGCTAAAAAAGGCGGTGCTTTAACAGTTGGAATAGTTACAATGCCTTTTACAATGGAAGGCAACAGACGTTATGATAATGCAGTTATAGGGCTAGAGAGATTAGAACATGTTGTAGATACTTTAATCGTGATACCAAATGATAAATTATTAGAACTTGCACCTGATCTGCCGTTGCACACAGCATTTAAGGTAGCAGATGAAATCTTAACAAACGCAGTAAAAGGAATAGCTGAATTGGTAACCAGAGCAGGATTAGTGAATTTAGATTTTGCAGACATAAGAGCAGTTATGTCTAATGGTGGAGTGGCTTTGATTGGAGTTGGAGAGAGTGATTCTGAAAACAGAGCTGTTGAAGCTGTTGAAAAAGCAATAAGCAATCCTTTGCTTGACGTAGATATAACCGGCGCAACAGGCGCATTGATAAATGTCTGCGGCGGAAAAGATATGAAACTCAATGAAGCAAGAAAAGTCGTAGAGACAATATCACAAAAACTTTCTGAAGATGCAAGAATAATCTGGGGAGCGCAGATTTATGAGGATTTAGGAGGAAATCTGCGGACCATGCTTATAGTTACAGGAGTTAAATCACCACAAATATTCGGCCCAACAAGAAAAATGTCTACAGAGGCAAAGAAGGAGATAGAAGAGGAATTGGGAATTGAGTTTGTAGATTAGAAAAAAGTATGTGCATAGCACGCTTCGTTTCGCTTCTTTTGTTAAATATTGACCAGATTTATTTTAAATAGAGCGTATTCTAGAGAACTTCGCTAGGTGCTATGCACAATATAGAAAAAGATTAACTTTTTATACTACTTCTTATTCTTTCTGAGTATTATGGAAGAGCATAAAGAATCAACAGAACATCATGCAGCACCTGAACAGAATACGCAGAATTCTCCTACTGGCGGAGAGATACCGCAAAAAGTAGAACAGCAGCCTGCACAGATGTTCAAGGCAAAAAAACATGATGAAGAAAAAATAGCTGCAGAGAAAAAATCATCTTGGAAAGAAAAATTATGGGCTTTTTTTAAGGAGTGCAAAAGAGTTCTGAGAATCACAAAAAAACCAGATAAAGAAGAGCTTAAGATGATAGTCAAGATATCTGGATTAGGAATTATTATAATTGGCATGGTAGGGTTTATCATACATTTTATGAAGGAACTACTTTTCTAGACAAAAAAAATATGTGCATAGCACGCTTCGTTTTGCTTCTGTTTTTGATTCTGCTCCGGATTTATCTTAAATCTTAATATGTGTTTGAGAACTTCGCTAGGTGCTATGCACATACGAAAAAACAAAACCTTTTTAAAGTCATCTTCAATTATATATCAAATAAATCTTCTTACGGGAAATAAAAGAGGTAGGGTAACCTAAAATGTCAGAAGAAAAAGAAAAACAAAAAACACACATATTCGCTTTAAGAACAACTGCGAACAGAGAAGACCAGGTATTGGATTTTCTCAGTGCAAATGTCCAAAAAAAAGGGCTTGAAGTTTATGCAGTCATCAGACCGCATGGAATGAGAGGCTATATCTTTGTGGAAGCATTAGATAGAATAAATGCTGAACAAGCTGCATTTAATGTTCCTTATGCAAGAGGAATCTTGCCAAAAGAGATAGACTACAAAGAAATAGAACATATGCTTGAGCAAGTCAGAAGAGACGTAAATATCAAGAAAAACGATATTGTTGAAATAATCTCAGGACCATTCAAGAGAGAACAGGCAAAAATTACAAGAATAGACAAAGCAAAAGAAGAAGTGGTTGTCGAGCTCCTTGAAGCAGCAGTTCCAATTCCAATAACTGTAAAAATGGACTCTGTAAAAGTCATAAGAAGAGATTCTGATGACTCTGACGATGAAGAAGCGTAAACCTTATAAATCATCATAAAACAAGATAATAAAATGGCAGACCAAGTAATCGAATGTTTAATTGAAGGCGGAAAAGCCACTGCAGCACCACCATTAGGTCCTGCGCTAGGCCCTGCTGGAGTAAACATTGGACAGGTAGTTGCAGAAATAAACAAGAAAACAGCAGACTTTAAGGGAATGAAAGTTCCGGTAAAAGTTACTGTAAAATCTGACAAAAGTTTTACGATTACAGTTGGTACGCCTCCGGTTTCTGCTCTTGTAAAGAAAGAAGCAGGAGTTGACAAAGGAGCAGGAAATCCTTTGGCAGATAAAGTAGCAGACCTGAAAATAGAACAGGTAATCAAGATTGCAAAAATGAAAGAAGATGCCTTGCTAGGAAAAAACATGATATCAAAAGTAAAAGAAATTCTTGGCTCATGTGATAGTATGGGCATCATGGTGGAAGGTAAACAAGCAAGGGAAGTAATCGCAGATATTAATAAAGGAGACTTTGTAGAAAAAATCAAATCTGGAAAAACAGAACTATCTGCAGAAGACCTAAAGAAACTAGCTGAAGAAAAGAAAAAGCTACAAGAAGACCTAGAGAAAAAGAGAAAAGTATACGAAGCAACAGCAAAAGATATAATTGCAAAGATGGAAGGCAAAGCAAGAGGAGAAATCAAGACAAAACTTGTAGAGGCAAAAGTTCCATCAGTCATAATCGAAGAACTTCTACCAGCAGAAACAAAGGAAGGTGCAAAAGGCGACGAAAAGAAAGCAGCTGCACCGGCACCTGCCAAAAAGTAAAAAGAGAGTGTGTTAATGGAAAAAGGTCAAGCAGCAATAGAATTTATGCTTACGTATGGTTGGATACTTCTTGTGGTAGTAGTTGCAATGGGCGCACTACTTTATTTTGGATTTCTCAGCCCAGAAACATTCAACCAGAAACAGTGTGAAATAGCACCCGGCATAGATTGTATAGAATTCCGGGCAACAAGTGATGAACTAACTTTAATCATAGAAAACAATCTGGGACAGGATATATTCATCAAAAAAATGAATGATCCTTTAGGTGAGTGTTCATTTGAGGAAGGCAAAGAGGTAAAAACCAGTGAAAAAGAGACGTTTTTGCTGCAGAATTGCAACTATGATTCAAAAGGAGAGAGCCTAAAAACAGAGGTTGTGATAGAATACCAAAGCTCAACAGGCATAGACCATACTGAAACTGCCCAAATACTCACGTTTATTGAGTAATTCCAATATATATAACAAAAGATATTTATATAATAAAGTTAAAATCTAAAAGATATGAGCTTAAAAACAGTGGTGATAGGGACACTAGGATTAGGAGTGTTAATCACAGCTGTAGCCATCCTTCTCAGCTTTACGGGGGGCACAGATCCAACACCTGATTTGATTCCTACGATTGTAAAACTGTATCAACATAAAGATAATTCTGTAGAAAAAGCAAAAGACATAACCAAAATAGATGAGATAGTGACTGACATGGATGATACTGCGATTACTGACGCATGGCTTTCAATGCTAGACTGCCTGAAAGAACAATGCGTTCCAGATGATTATTTTAATTTTGTTATGACTGTAATAAATGAAAAAAGTCATAAAATAAAATACAGTGATTTATTAACTAATATATTGATAACACAACGGTACTGGGGAACAGAAAACATTGTAGACTTTTCAAAAGCCCTTACTGCAGCTAATGCTGACATAGATGCATTGCATAATAAAGCAGTATCTGACAAATGGACAGAAATAGTTGCATGCAATGGAGTGTGCCCAGAACAAAATACCTTGTTTTTCCAACTAATACAAGAATTATACCCATGAAAAAAATATTTCACAAAGTAGATAAAGCAAGACTAAGATTTGTTAAAGTAGAATTTGCTTTGCTTATGTTTTCTCTTGTTTTATTAGCACTTGTTTTTTCAAGACCAGAAGTAATTGGTTATGCAAGCACAAATATACACAGCCAAGACCTTAACTTATTGGTAGATCATAGCCAAGGATTTTTCTTAAGATCTGTGACGCAACAACCAATACATTTGACTTCATTGACAATAAGCGGAGAAGTTATTGGAAAGGGAACAGCATCAGTGTATTTGGAAGATGCATATGGGATACGGCATTTGGTCTACAAAAATATGAAATCTAAAGATAGCACGCATAATAGAATAACTGGTGTGAGTGCAGCAGGAAGCGCAATGAGTGAATTAAGTGTTACGGGAAATAGCCTTCCAGCAAAAGAAGAATTACCTGTATTAGATCTTTTAGAAGCAAATGATTTGTATGGATATGTAATGCTTTCTAAAGGGTATAAAGCTGTTACTGGTAAATTCAATAATGCTTGTGTAGATTCCTGCATATTGTATGGAAATTCATACATTGGAACTCATTTTAAACTTGACTTTTTTGTAGAACCTGGAACAAAACTAAATATAAATGAGATAGTTTATACAACTCTTGAAGAAATTTAAAATGTGTGCATAGCACGCTTTGTTTGGCTTCTGTTTTTGATTCTGTAGAAAAAATGTGATTTTTTCTATTCCGCAAAATGGATAATTTTGCGTTGTTCCATATTTGTCTTAAATCTTAATATGTGTTTGAGAACTTCGCTAGGTGCTATGCTCAATGGCAATGTTTTTAAAGCTTCTACTTATCTCTAGTTCTTATGAATAAAGAAGTAATCAGGGAGTTAATAGAATTATTAAAACAGAAAGATATGTCTAAAGAAAAACTCTCCAAGCTAAAATTAAAACTTTGCAGAAAGTATAAAGTTAGACAGCCTCCGACAGATATAGAGATTTTATTACATGCTACTCCTGAAGATATTCAAGAGATGAAGTTAGTAGTTAAACCAATGCGAACGCAATCAGGAGTTGCTGTTGTTGCTATTATGAGCTATCCTTTTGCATGCAAGCATGGACGATGTTTGTATTGTCCTGGCGGACCATCCAGCTTTTTTGGAGATGTTCCTCAAAGTTATACTGGAAAAGAGCCAGCAACAATGCGGGCAATAAGGAATAAGTATGATGCTTATCTTCAGGTGTTTAATCGCTTGGAGCAGTATATTGCTCTAGGACACATGCCTGACAAAATTGAATTGATAATAATGGGGGGAACATTCCCTAGTTTTGAACGAGAGTATCAAGAAGAGTTTATTGCTTATGCGCTTAAGGCAATGAATGATTTTGGAGCAGAATTTTTTGTTGATGGTGAATTAGATTTTGCTGCGTATAAAAAATTCTTTGAGATGCCTGGAGATATGAGAGATGATGCAAGAATTAAAAGAATACAGGCAAGGATGATTAAGTTAAAGGGTAAGTTTGATTTACTTAAGGAGCAGAAAAGAAATGAGACTTCTAAAATAAGGTGTGTTGCAATGTGTCTAGAGACTCGCCCTGATTATTGTTTTGAAAAAGAAGTAAATGAAATGCTTACATTAGGAGGCACAAGAGTTGAGTTAGGTGTGCAGACTGTTTATGAAGATGTTATGAAGAAAATTAAACGAGGGCACAGTGTTAAAGATGCTGTAAAGGCAACACAATTAATGAAAGATTCATTTTTGAAAGTTGGATATCACATGATGCCTGGTTTGCCTGGTTCAGATTCTTCAAAAGATATTAAGATGTTTAAAGAATTATTTGACAATCCTGATTTTATGCCTGATGCTTTGAAGATTTATCCTTGCATGGTAATTGAAGGAACAGAACTTTATGATATGTGGAAGAAAAAGAAGTATTCTCCTATTACGACTGCAAAAGCTGCAAAAATATTAGTTGAAGCAAAAAAGTTTATACCAAAATATTGTCGCGTTATGCGAGTGCAGAGAGATATTCCAACAACAATGATATCTGCAGGCGTAGATAGAACTAATTTACGGCAGTATGTTTCACAATTGTTGAAGGAAAAGGATATTAAATGTAAATGTATCCGATGTAGAGAACCAAAAGGGCGACAGATTGATTTTTCAAAAGTTGAAATCAAAAGAATGGATTATTCTGCAAGCAAAGGCAAAGAAGTATTTCTTTCTGCTGAAGTCGGAGATATTTTGTTAGGATTTTGTAGGCTACGGATTCCATTTAAGCCATTTAGACCAGAGATAACTAAAACAAGCGCAGGAATAAGAGAATTGCATGTCTATGGAACTGCTGTTCCTGTTGGTGAAAAAGGAATGGCTCTGCAGCACAAAGGTCTTGGAAAGAAATTGATGCTTGAGGCAGAGAGAATTGCAAAAGAAGAGTTTAAGTGCGACAAAATGCTTGTTATTTCTGGAATTGGTGTAAGAGAGTATTATAAAAAGCTAGGATATAAAAAGGATGGAGTTTATGTTAGTAAGAAGTTATAGTTTTATTTCTTTTGCTTGAGTATAATATGTCTTGACAAGTTTTTGCATTATTTCTGCAAAAGGCGTATCTCTGATTAGCATTGTTACATTGGATTTTATTAGTGAAATCAAGACTTCTTCATCTCTGACTGATATTGCAACCCCTTTATTATCTATTGCTTTGATGTTTTTTTGCACTTTTTGCCAGATTTTGATATTTTTTATGTTTTCTTTGTCTGTATTTACTAAATCTAGGTATTCAACACCCTTTTTAATCCCTTTTTTAGTGTCTTTAATGAATTCCGGCTTTGGTTCTGAAGCATATTTTATCCTGTAGTTTATTTTTGTTGATGGTTTTGTTTCTCTTCTGATGGCATAGAAGTTCTTTTTTCCAAAAGCGAGAATGACTGGGTCTTTTACTTTTATATCATAGAATTTTTTTAGCTCTTTTATTTCTTCTGCCATATCTGCGAGCTTGTTTTGCTTTTTTGCTAGAAGATTTAGCAGATTGTCGGGGTCTGTTGCAATGAAATGCTTTGTTTTTTCTGGAATGACTTTTACTAAACCTTTGTTTTCTAGGGATGCTAAAGTGTCATATATCCTACTGTGTGGAACACCAGATTCTTTGCTTATTTTTGCAGCAGGAGATTTACCATGTTTTACTAGTGCTTCATAGGCTAGGCTTTCGTTCTTTGTAAGGCCTAATTCTTCGTATTTGATAGCCATGTCAGCGGATAATGGCTTTTTGTATTTAAAATTTGCTAAAAACCACCTCATTAAGGGTGGCAAAGATATAAATATTAGTATATCCTACTACTAGTTAGTTATTACATAAATGAGGTGACTACAATGACAAACAAAAACTTGATTAGCAGAATAAGAGACAGCATTGACAGAAAGTTGAAATTATGGAAAAGTCCGGTATATGTGGGCGAATTTAATGGAGCAGGTATTGGAGAAAAACCCCGAGAAATTATAGTATATCGCTCAAAAAGCCACTACTCTACGCCAATTGCTGAGATTCTATGCCCTAAGGAAGAAGAAGATTCTAGAACATCATATAAGTGTGAAATATACTATATGACTCTTAATCCATATGATTATACAGATAGAGATATCTTTGACAAAACTTTGCAAAATCTCACAGATGAAGATCTAGCAAAAGGCCGAGAAAAAATTCTTGCAAAAAGAGGATTAGATGTATCTCTAGATGCATTAAAAGAATTCAGGGACACTGCGAAAGTGTACGTAAATAGAGATGATTACAATGGCTGAGACAAAACAAGATAAAGACAAGAAATACAGAAATTTGATAGAACGCCTAATTATTTTTTATGAGCTTCCGGTTGGTTTGTTTAAGGACAGGCCTTTAGCATTAAATAGAGCTAAAGAATGGGTTGAAATGATAGACTCTGGCCAATATGACCCAAATTCCTGGCGAGGCGGGAGCTTATTAAAAATTGCAGAATGGTATGCGTCTGGATTTTAGTCATGGACAGATTAAAAGCTTGGGAGACGTCCATAAAAAGGATCAGTATCCTTTGAGGAAAAAGGATTATTTTGATATAGCTAGAAGTTGGAACCAAGCTAAAAAAGAAAATATCTTTGGCGAGAACTGGCCAAATAGAAAAATAATTGACTGATTTAGAAACCTTTATTAAATCATTCTTTCTTTTTTTCTTTTTATGACTAAACTAAAACCAATACCTGGAACAGAGGACATTGAATTCAAGCCGAAGTTTATAGAACGGTATTCTTCTTTGACGGATTGGGAAGAGTTTAAAAAATATACTCTTTGTTTTTTGCGGAAGTCTATTCGTGTGAATACTCTTAAGAAGTCTGTTGCAGAGATAAAGAAAAGACTGAGCAAGAGTTGGAAACTAGAGCCAGTGCCCTGGTGCAAAGAAGGGCTTTTTATTGAACATAAAGAAGGCAGATTGGATGTTGGGAATACAGTAGAGCATGCTTTAGGATATTATTATGTTCAGGAAGCTGCATCAATGATTCCGCCAGTTGTGCTGGATCCAAAACCAGGAGATATAGTATTAGATGTTTGTGCTGCACCAGGAAGTAAAAGCTCGCAAATTGCACAGTACATGAAAAATACAGGCGTATTAATTGCAAATGATGTAATTGGACAGAGATTAGCTGCGCTTGGTATAAATTTGCAGAGATGTGGAGTCAGCAATGCAGTGGTAACGCAGATGAAAGGAGAGAAGATGAAAGGATTTGCTTTTGATAAAATACTTTTAGATGCACCATGCTCTGGAACAGGAACGATTAGAAAGAGTATCAAAACAATTAAGTGGTGGAATCCTAAAACAGTTTGTAGTATAGCTGGAATGCAAAAGAGATTAATTCTAAATGCGTTTGATTTATTGAAACAAGGGGGTACAATGGTTTATTCTACTTGTTCGTTAGAGCCAGAAGAAAATGAGGGTGTTGTTAATTACCTGCTTTCTAATAGAGAGGATGCACAAGTTGCAGACATCAAGCTGGATATCAATAGAGACCCGCCAATAATGGAGTTTAAGAAAGAAAAATATGATCCAAGTATAAAGAAATGCTTGAGATTATGGCCTCAAGATAATGATACAGAGGGGTTTTTCGTGGCTAAGATAAAGAAGAAATAATTACCTTTTTTTATACCTGCAGAATTTTGCTTTATGACCGTTGTCTTTTTGGTATTTGCAGGGCATTTGCAAGGTGCAATATTTTTCACCAAAGCGTTCAATGCTGTGCTGGCTTCCATCAGTTCTTGTGTAACAGTAATGTGCAGCTGAACCATTTGTTGCTGCTTTTGCATCAATTACTTCTTGTTCAAGTGTTGCTTCTTTAGCATCCAGAGCTCTTAGTTTTCTTACTTCTGCTACATCTGTGTGGAGTTGCAGTGCTAACTCTTTTGTTGTTTTATTTCGCTTAGTCATTTTGTCTCACTCACTCTTTGTAATCCCCTTTTTTATTTTAAAAATACTGTTTTGTTTTTATATTGCGTGGCATAAATTCAACAAAACATAAGATTATGACTTATTTGTGGGAAAAATGACAAATATGCAAAAGATTTATTAAGTTCAAAATATTAGTAAATAAATATGGTAAAAAAATCAAATATCAATCATGAAGTGTCACAAATATTAAAAAGCGATCTTGCGATACAAAAAGATCTTCATAGAAAACTCATAAACACCAGAGCATTAGCTAAACACATAATACAAAAATACCCTATTCGTGCTTCTCTAGATTCTGTTATATCTGCAATAAGGCGTTTCCAGAGCCAAGAAAAATTTAAAGAGGAAGAAACCGTACTACTGAGCTGTTTTAAAGGAGCAGTAGTCTCTACAAAAAATAATGTGGCGTGCTTGACAATAAGCCTAAGGCCTGCTGATTTTTTCAAAAAGTTCTGCACTGTTAAAAAATCATCATTAAGAATCACAACGGGCAGCAGAGAGGTAAAGTTAATAGTAGAGCACCCCAAATTGGCAGAGATGAAAAAATTATTTGATAAAGACGAAATAAGCAAAATACAGCAAGGACTCAGTGAAATCAATGTAAAACTAAGCACAAAATCACTAGAAACAAAAGGAATTCTTGCAAGAATATCCAGCGAAATAGCTTTGGCAAACATAAGCTTGCAAGAAATGGTGGTGTGCCCGCCAGAATTCTTGATATATGTCAAAGAAAAAGATATTGTAAAGGCGCATGAGGCGATATTAAAGCTTTGCTAGTAGAAATGTTTTTATACCTGCATTGTTAAATTGATTCTAAAAGAGGTGAAAGTATGGTTAAAGTTGCAATAAATGGCTTTGGAAGGATTGGAAGGCAGATATTTCAAATCGCGCTAAAAAATAAGGTTAATATTGCTGCAATCAATGATCTCACAGATACAAAAACACTAGCATATCTTCTGAAATACGATTCTGTGTATGGCAGATATCCTGGAAAGGTATCATATGACAAGAATCACATAATTGTTGATAATAAAAAAATAAAGGTATTTGCAGAGCCAAACCCTGCAAAATTGCCCTGGAAAAAATTGGGCGTTGATGTAGTTGCAGAGTGCACTGGATTTTTTACAGATAGAACTGGAGCAATGAAACACATCAAAGCAGGCGCAAAAAAAGTATTGCTGAGTGCGCCAGGAAAAAATCCAGACATAACTGTTGTTTTAGGGGTAAACTTTGACAAATATGATAAAAAGAAACACAAAATCATTTCAAATGCATCTTGTACAACAAACTGCATAGCGCAGATGGTTAAGGTTCTTAATGATAAATTTGGCGTGCTAAACGGATTCATGACAACAGTGCATGCATACACTGTAACACAAAAAATAGTTGACGGACCTGCAAAAAAAGATGTAAGAAGAGGGAGAGCTGCTGCAGTCAATATTATTCCTACAACAACAGGAGCAACAAAAGCAGTTGTAGAGACAATACCTGATCTAAAAGACAAATTAAATGGAATGGCAATAAGAGTTCCAGTGGTTTGCGGTTCAATATGCCAGTTTTCTGCAGTCCTAAAGAAAAATGTCACACCAGAAGAAGTTAACAAAGCTTTTAAAAAGGCATCAACAAAATTAAAAGGAGTATTACAGTATTCAGAAGAACCATTAGTGAGCAAAGACATAATACAAGATTCGCATTCCTGTATATTTGATTCCCTGACAACACAAGTAGTTGGGGGAAATACAGTAAATATATGCGGTTGGTATGATAATGAATGGGGATATTCCAGCCGAATGGTTGATGTGTTAAAGAGATTACTATGAAGTTCAATACATTGAAAAACATTGATGTTGAAAACAAAAAAGTTCTAGTTAGAGTAGATTTCAATGTTCCAATGGACAAAAAAGGAAAAATACTAGATGACAGAAGAATAAAAGCAGTGATACCAACAATTAACTATCTTGTAAAGAAAAAAGCAGTAATAATTCTTATGTCTCACTTAGGAAGACCTAAAAAAGTAGATGATAAATTAAGAATGAGGCCTATTGCTAAAAGATTAAACAAACTGCTGAAAACAAATGTCAGCTATGTTGATGACTGCCTGGGAGCAAGTGTGGAGGAACAAATAGATGAACTGCAGGCTGGAGAGATTTGTTTACTTGAAAATCTAAGATTTTATCCAGAAGAAACTAAAAATAACAAATTATTTGCACAAGGACTTGCAGAATTAGGAAATGTGTATGTAAATGATGCATTTGCAACACTTCACAGAGCAAATGCTTCTGTTGTGGGAGTTCCGCACTTTTTACCAAGCTGTGTAGGATTATTAGTTACGAAAGAACTAAAACAGCTAGACAAAGCAAGAAAACCAAGAAAACCATTTTTTGCAATAATCTGTGGAGCAAAAGAAGACAAGCTCAAAGTTGCAGAGAAACTTTTTACAAAAGCCAGCAATCTATTCATAGGAGGCGTGCTTGGCAATATTCTCTTGAAAGCAAGAGGATATAAAATAGGAAAATCCAAAATAGAAAAAATAAAACTTCAAAAGAAATTTGTAGACAGCACAAAAGTAATCACTCCAGAAGATGTAGTTGTTGCAAATAAATTAACACAAAGCGCTAAAATAAAGACAGTTCCTGTTTCAGAGATTCCTGCTGGCTGGATTATCGTCGATATAGGACCTAAAACTCTGAAACGCATAAAGGAAATAGTTGGGCACAGCAGAACCGTGTTTTGGTCTGGTCCGCCTGGAATGTTTGAGATACCTAAGTTTTCCAAAGGAACAAAAGCCCTGGCAAAAATGCTTTCCCAAGCAAGTAAAGTCACTATTGCAGGCGGGGGAGACACTGCCGAAGCAATAGATAAATTCAAGCTTGCAAAAGGATTTACACATGTAAGCACTGGCGGGGGAGCTTCTGTAGTTTATGTAGAAGGCGAAGAACTGCCAGGAATAAAAGCAATGATTGACAGTAAAAATAGATTTGGGTAAATAATTCAAACAATTTTGACTTGAGTGTTGGTTATTTTCTTTAAATTGCCTAATAACTTTTCTTCAAGTTCTAGAAGATGAACTTTTTCCAGTTCTTTAGAGAATAAATCAATCTTTCGTTCTATATCAATACGGTTATTTTCAAATGTTTTAATGCGCTCTTTTTTCTCTTTTAACAATTGAATAACATTGAGAGCATTCATCTGCTTGATTAATTTATCCTGCTCTTTTTTGATATGGCCGTATTCTGACAAAAAGCTTCCCAGGTATTCTTTGGTTAGCAGTTTAAGAACTTCAAGGGTCTTGTCTCTTTTTTTGTCGCGTAAATCAATTCGATTATTCAAAATGGATTTTTCTAAGTCTTGCAGAGTCTTAAGAATACCTAAATGCAAATCCTGCATCAATGCATCAAGAGGGGATTCGATATATTTCTGAACCGTTACCCTGTGTCTGTAAGTAATTCTCTCAAACTTTCTTAATGCAGGATTAATGACTGAAAAAGGCAGAGCAATTCTTTCACGCACTTCTTCGCCTTTTGCTTTTGTTTGTTTTAATTTGTCTTTTATTTCATTTAATTCCCTGTCTTTTTGCAGTAATTCAATATCTTCTTGTAATTGTTTAAGTTCACTGGAGAATATTTCTTTTTCTTTTTTTCTGGTTTCAAGGTCTGTCTCAAGTGCTTTTTTTAATTTAGTTTTTGTTTGAACATCAACAATGAGATTTTTAGTTGAATCCAGCACATCAAGACCTGCAGTATCAAAAGCCTGCTTGAAAGCATTAATTTCCCGCTCTATATTACCTATACTGGTCATTACCTGCCGAGATTCGTTTGCAAAAAATTCCTGCATAATCTGGAAAGATTTTGCAGTGCCCTGCATTAATTCTTTTAATTCTTTCTGTACCACAGAATGAAAAACAGGCAAATCCTCTATTTTTTGCGGAGGCTGTATCTTATCTAAAAATAATGAGACTTTTTTGTGATACGCCTCCCTATTGCCCTTCATGTAATGCTTTGCTCTTTCAGGAATATTAGAATTCATTAATTCTGCTTTGTTTAGTGTATCCAAATGCTGGATTGTTTGCTGTTTTTCTGCTAAAACGCGCTGACTGACCTTTGCTAATTCAGAATTCAGCTCATCAATTTTAGGGGCAGTTTTTTCGTCAAACCAAGGACTTAAATTAGTCAATTCTACTTTTTCTTGTGAAATGCTTTGTTCTTTCCTAAAAATGCGTTTTAAAAAACTTAACATAATACTGCTTAATAGCAGAGAATTTATATAGTTTTAGGTGTAGATAACAATATAATGAAGAAGCTACATTCCAAAAAACAGTCAGAAATGAAGCAAATTGCAAAAGACCGAATTCAGTACTTGTTTGAGCAGGCAGAGCTAAAATTCAGCAAAAATCCTTCATTATCTAATAGATATGTAACTCTTGCCAGAAAACTGGCAATGAAGTATAAGATTCGAATGCCGCGTGAGCTGAAGAGAAAGTTTTGCAAGCATTGCTATAAGTATTTAGTGCCTGGGAAAAATTGTAGAGTAAGAACACATAATGGAAAAGTAGTTTATTCCTGCTTTAATTGCAAGAAATTCATGAGATTTGTGTGCAAGCCTTG
>JAHWHT010000074.1 GCA_019323135.1 Candidatus Woesearchaeota archaeon | reverse complement strand
GCGGTTTTTGTCTAGGTTTGGTGATAACTGTTTTTTCAAGCAAACTGTATTCTTTACCACAATAAAATTTATAAAGGAGTTTGCTATTTCGTAATAACAACAAATTAGAGGGGGAAGTTTAAAATGAGAAAAAATATGATAAAATCAGTGATACTTGTTATTTTAACTGTAATTGTAATATTATCTTTGGTTGGCTGTGTTAAATTGCAGAAAAAAACAGCAGATACAGAAGTAGAGAAAGATATAGAAAAAGATGCAAAAAAAGACACTAAAGAAGATAAAAAACAAGTAAGTTCTGTTGATGATGAAGTTGACAAAATCAAGAAAGAAGTTGATAAAGTCGATGAGATTACACAAGAAACAAAAGAAGCAGATGAGCTGGATAAAACTCTCAATACAACAGAAGAAAACACTGCAACACCAGATGACGGCCTTCCTGTTAAAAAAGTAAAAGAAGGAGATATGGTGAGCTTCCCTAACTTAAAAGCACTAGATCCTGACGGCGATCCAATCACATATACGTTTACCACTCCGCTTGGCGAAAATGGGGAATGGCAAACAAGCGTAGGAGATGAAGGGGAGTATGTAGTAACAATCACTGCATCTGACGGCAAAAACGAAGTTGCACAGCAAGTCAGAATCATTGTTGAAACCTTGAACAACGCACCAATAATCACACTAAGTACGCCAAAAGAAATCACAGTAGAGGAAGGCAAAACTGTTACGATTGATGCGCAAGCAACAGACTCAGATAATGACCCTGTAACCTTGACATTTTCAGGCTGGATGGAAACTTCAACAAAAGAAACAAATTTTGGTGATGAAGGCCAGCACTCAGTTTTGATAACTGCATCTGACGGCAAAACAGAGACAACTGAAGAAGTCACAGTAATCGTAACTAATGTTAACAGAGCACCAACGCTAAATGATATTGCTGAAATCACCTTGAAAGAAGGAGAGACAGTAGAATTATCTGTAGAGGCAGAAGACCCAGATGGAGATGACGTAACTGTTACATTTGGCGTACCTCTAGGAGCACAAGATGGTGTATGGGAAACAAAACAAGGAGATGCTGGAACATACGAAGTTGAAGTAACTGCATCAGACGGCAAACTTGAAGATGCTAAAACAGTCAAAATAATTGTTCAGTCCTTGAACAACCCGCCTGTAATTGATCTGGCACTTCCAACAATCAATGTTGAGGAAGGAGAGACAGTGCAGATTGATGCTGAAATAACAGACCCAGAAAACGATGAGTTAACAATCACATACTCTGGATGGATGACTTCAACAAGCTATCTAACAGATTATGACGATGCAGGAACACATGTCGTAACAATAACAGTAACAGACGGAATAAACACCGCAACACAAGATGTAACTGTTAATGTACTGGATAAAAACAGGCCACCAACATTTGACCCTGGTGCATTTAGTTAAATTTTTTTTCTCTTTTTTTTTCTCTTTTTTTATATATCTTTTCCAACACAACAATAAATATTAACTAGCTTGATTTCTTTGACTTTATGCTACTTAAATCTCTAAAACTAAAGAATATCCGCAGTTATGTAGAGCAAGAGATACAGTTTCCAGAGGGAACTGTGCTGCTTTCTGGCGATATTGGAACTGGAAAATCAACCATTCTTTTTGCTGTGGAATTTGCGCTCTTTGGCATTTTAAGAGGAGATTTATCTGGAAGTAGTTTACTTCGTAATGGAGAAGAAAAAGGCTCTGTAGAGCTTGAATTTGAGCTTAACGGGCAGAAAATAACAGTGCATAGAAAGTTAAAGCGAACTAAAACCACTGTTGAGCAGGAAGCAGGATATATCATCAAAAATAATGCACGAAAAGACGGAACACCGCAGGAATTAAAGACAGACATTCTTGAACTGCTGGGTTATCCAAAAAGCATGCTCACAAAAAACAAAAGCATGATATATCGTTATACTGTTTATACGCCTCAGGAAGAGATGAAAAGAATAATTCTAGATGCACAAGAATCTCGCCTAGATATATTGCGCAAAGTCTTTGACATAGATAAATACAAACGAATCAAGGAGAATACGGTAAGTTATAGCAAAAGATTGCGGGAAAACAGCAGAGAATACGCAGGAATGATTGCAGATTTAGAGGACAAAAAACAAACTAAAAAAGAAAAAGACGAGCAGGCCAGAGAGACGCTTGAACAGATAAATAAGCTAAAACCAAAATTAGATCAGGCTAAAAGGGATCTAGAGGCAAGCAAAAAAGATTTATCTGAGACAGAAGAAAGCATCAAAAAACTGCAGGAATTGCGGAAATCTAAAGAGATAGCAGAAGCACAATTCAAACTCAAAACAGAACAAAATGATAACAATTTTTCTGAAGTCTATAAAATAAAAAAAGAAATAGAGGCTCTTGAGAAAGAAATCCAGGAAACAATAATAGATGCAGACGTGAGCCAGCAATTAAAAGACCAAATTACTTTGCAGCTTCGATTGGATCAAGAAACCAAAGAAATCAGCGGGCGCATAACTGCATACCAAACAAAAAAACAAATCAGCAAAGAGACTCGAAACAAAATAGAGAATTTGAACAACTGCCCGACTTGTCTGCAGGAAGTGACTGCAATACACAAAACATCAATTTCACAAGCAGAAGACTCAAAAATAAAAGTATTTGAGGAACATATAGACCAAAATACTGGTCAAATGCGGGAAAAAGAGCAAAAGTTAGTTGTTGTTAAACAAGAGATAGACAAATTGCGGGAAAAAGAGAAAATAAATGCTTTGTTAAAACTAAAACAAGCAAACTTGAATGATAAAAAAGAGCAAGAGGGACAACTTCTTAGTCAGCAAGAACAATTGAGAAAAGAAATACTTGAGCTGGAACAGAATAAAACAAAATTAACACAAGAGATAGAGCAATTAAGCAAAGTAGAGATAGAATTTCAGGAAAAGAAGAAGCTGTTTGATACTGTGAGCCAGACAGAGAGAGAAACAGAGATAGCGCACAGTAAATTACTTGAGAAAAAAGAGCTGGTGACTGAATTGATAGCAGGACTGGAGAAAGAGATAGCAGACAAACAAAAAGTAAAAGATAAATTGTTGCAGCTGCGAAAATTTGACGGTTGGTTTAAAGAATTCTTTTTGAATCTGGTGGATGTTGTTGAAAAACAAGTCATGACCCGAGTGTATGGAGAATTTAACGAACTGTTCAAAAACTGGTTTAATGTGCTTGTTGAAGATGAGACAATACAAGCAAGATTGGATGATAGATTTACTCCAATAATACAGCAAAATGGGTATGATATTGAGATAGAAAATCTTAGCGGAGGAGAGAAGACTGCATGTGCACTTGCTTATCGATTGGCTTTGAATAAAGTGATAAATGATTTGATAACAACAGTCCAGACAAAACAGATATTGATACTAGATGAACCAACAGATGGATTTAGCACAGAACAACTAGATAAAATAAGAGATGTTCTTGAGGAATTAAACGCAAAACAAGTAATAATAGTGAGTCATGAACCTAAAATTGAGACTTTTGTGGATTCAGTCATACATGTACAGAAGCACGAACACATAAGCACCGCAAACTATAAATACTAGTTTATGAACTAATTCTGTACGGGTGAGCTTATTGAATAAAAAAGTGGTATTATGGTTAGCACTGTTGATTGTACTTAGTTCTATTGCTTTTGCTCAAGATACATTTCACGCAAGAATAGAACCAGCAGAGGTAGCGATAAAGCAAGACCAGACTGCAGAACTTAACCTAAGCATAACTCATACATCAGACCAGATAAAGACTTTTGAGATTTATTCTAAGAACGTGATATGGGATGTAAGAGTTCAGGATGCCATGCGAGTAGAGCCATCTCAATTGTTTAGCACCCAACTATTTGTTAGACCGCTTAATATTAATCCAGGAACATACATAGTTCCATTGACAGTAAAACAAGTGGGCAGTAACCTTAAAGAAGAAAAAAATATAGTATTAGAGGTAAGATCAGTAGTACCTCCAGAACAATCTTACCTTCCTGCAGTCAGAGGAGAGGTTTATTTACAGGATGATATTGATCCTCGTGACGAACTAAAGATAAGAGTGCTTTTACAGAATCAAAACAGAAGAGAGCTAGATAAAGTAGATGTCAAGATAAGAAGCAAGACAATAAACCAAGACTATACTGCCAGCCTAGGTCCTCTAGAGAAAAAAGAACTTAAATTCTTTGTTCAATTATCACCATTCACAAAACCACAAGATGATTTAATCAGGGTATCAGTAATTGTTCCAGAAAAAGACAGAGGATTTAGATTTGATTTAGACCCTAAACCTTTAGAGATACTTGATTATACAGACTTTAGTGAAGAAGTAAAAACTGAAGAAGGATTCTTGAAAACAAC
>JAHWHT010000073.1 GCA_019323135.1 Candidatus Woesearchaeota archaeon | reverse complement strand
GAAGAGCAAATAGAGAGGATAAAAAAGAGGACAAAGCACAAACCCAAAAAGAAAACCAAAAGGAAAACACGAACCAAGCGCTCAAAAAAGAAATAAACAGGAGATAAGCTTATATACTACTTAATGGGAAAAGATGGCATGGCAGAAAATGAACGTCTGAATTTTCCTGTCCTACTTCTTAGCATTATTCTTATTTTGGGTTAAATTCCCTGGTTCCTGTGACTGGCAAATTGCCGGGGCCTCCTGACAAAAAACCTTTAGCAGAGCCGTTTTTGCGCCCTGCCTGAAGCAAAAACAAAAAAACAGGTGGAAAAAATGGATTATGTAACAGGGATGAAAATGAAGGGAAAGAATGGCAAGGAGAACATGACTCCAACAGACAGGCTAACTCTCCACAAACGTGAGGTAAAGGGTTACAAGGGCATGAATGGAGTATTTGGATGTGACGTTGGATTTAGCAAAAATGGCAAGAATACAAGTGCAAATAGTGGAAAAACCAATACAGTATTTACTACAATGAGTGTACTCGCAGAAAACGAAGCAAAGGAAATGTCCGGTGTCAAAAAAGAAATGGATGGCCCTGGAAATGTCTTCAGCACAAACACTGTTGGAGAGGCAAGTACATATCTTGGGGGCAAGAAAAATCCGCCATCTTGCTAGGGAAACTAGTGCCAAACCTCTCCCTTTTTCTTCTTTTTTATTAAGAATTAAAGGTGTGGGATTACATGAAAGTGCGGAAAATATCCAATTTATACACAATTGGTGCCTATGAAGCCGGGGAATCTAATGGTTTAGATTATAAAAGGTCAAAAACTTTCTGCAATATGGTATGCTCCAAACTAAAACAATTCAAGGACAAGGATTCTATTATTTTATTCAAAAGGTCAGATACCAAAGGCGCAGCCAACTTAAAACAGGACATATGCCTGTATTTCAAAGTAATGGACAGAACACCAAACAGGTCAGAGATGTATCTGTTGAAAAGAGAAAAAAAGATTGTTCTGAGCATTTTCATGGAGCCAAATAATATATATGTTGAACCAGCAATACGTGAAATATATGAGAAGATTCGTAATAATGTTCCAGGGGGCTTTAAGGTTGAAGATGTTCTGAAATGCCATAGAATGCTAAGCAAATATGAAATTAAAAAAATAACACAATGGCCTAATAGTAAACTTATGTGGTCTGAAATAGTAGAGGTACCGGCAATTTTCACAAAAATTAACATTACAAACAAAATTTCCAATAAAATTGAAACAGATATTCTGCAAAATGTCTCTTCAAAAGTAGCTGAAGGGATTGTAGCTACACTCCCTTTGCTGGATGAAAAATATGAGAAAACATTAGATTCGTAAAGTGAGTTAGAATTTCCAATAATATATTAGTATAATGCGTTTGAAATCCTGTTATTACAACATAGAATTAGAATTACTAAAAGATACTTAGAATTAATATAAAGAAAGCTAAAACCCACCCTAAATAAAAAATCTCCCTACAAAGTAACTATTGATCATATGGTATTAGGCATAGGCGAAGGCTCTGTTGAAATAATTCTTGACAAATACTCTTTTGCCATAGGGGACACAATAAACGGAAAAGTAAACCTCAAGCTCAACCAGGCAAAAAAGGCAAATTCCCTAAGAGTCGAATTCTACGGAGAAATCCTGAAAAGAAGCGGAAAGAGCAACCATATACAGAGGGTTCATCACGTAAAAGCAGAGATATCAGGTGAAAGGCACTACCAGCCAGGCGAATCTCTCTCCTTTTCCCTAAAAGTGCCCTCAGACATCAATTACCCCAAGCCACAAGGCTTTATTGCCACTCTTTTGGCAAAACCAAGGCCCCAGGGCTGGTATGTCCATGCTTCGCTTAATTCACCAATGCAATTTGACATAAACAAGCGAGTAAAAGTAATGATTTCAGACGCACAGGGCAAGCCAATTTAGCGCACAGTCTGTTTTTAATCTTTTTGTACCACAATTTATTGGTTTCTATGTTCAAACAGACCGCAAAAAAACTAGCAGACTTCCCGACAGTAAAAAAACTCCTAGTGCTTAAAACAGAGCACCACCTGCGAGTGGCAAGAAAATACATAAACAAATCCGAAAAAACACGCGCAGAACTGAATGGCTATTATGTGACTGGCTGGGACGACAAGCTCCAGCACAAGTACCTTTCCAAGGCAAGAAAATACCTTAACAAGGCAATAAAGCAGGCCTCCAAGGCAAAATTTGGCAGCATAAGCCCTCTTGCAGAAGCCTATCAACTAAGGGCATCAATCCCCACACACACTGTCACTTATGCGCCTGACTCCTTTCTCAGGCCAGGCTCTTTTGAAGACGCAGTATTCGAGTCAACATTTGATGCAGACATTGCAAATGAGGAAAAAGCCCTAGGAGCAAAGCCCTCATTAGCAAGGGAAATAAGTGAAAAAACTGAAACAAAGGCACTCAGAATGCTTTACAGCGGCGTTTTCAAGCCAAAAGAACTGGATGTGCTTGTCAATCGCGTGGCTGATTCATATGATCTCCATGTGCTTGAAGAACGCATAATCGGCTATAGCTATGAAAAAAAGCTTGGCGAATATCAGCTCAAGCAGATTAAACAGAACCTTTATGACAAAAGCGTTGTTCTGAAAGGAAACAAACCAGAAGAAAAGAAAGAAGCAGCTTAACACCATTAAAGTAAACTCCTCTTCCTACTCCCAGACCATATCAGTAAACCGCACCGTGCCTTTGCTTGCCTCCTCCCCCCTAATGGTTTACTGCTATGACGTTGATTGACAAAAATCGATGCCGAAAGCTGGCTTATTAGGGAAAACTACCCAAAAGAATGGGTTTTGACAGGTTTGAGTATGTTTGGGTATACTGTAATGAGGTAATGGAAGTTAGGGTTTACTGTGGTGGTGAATTATTCTTTTGAGTTTTCCTTGGAAAAATTCACTGCAAGTGTAAAGAAATAGCATCACAATAAACATGCCCGTAACAACTGAATATTTAGTAACTTCCCCAGTTAATGTTGCTAGGATGAACCACAATGAAATACTAAGTATGAATAAGATGATTAGAATCGTTTTCCCTTTCGCTTTCAAATAGGTTTTCATAATATTATTCAGTGCTACACCCGCGCTACAACTGGCAAAGAAAAAGACCCCCCACGTACCTAGTATAGATATACTAGCAAGAAATGACATAAACAAAAATCCTAATAATTCGTATGGAAACCACGCAGTCCAGGTTAGACCATTCTTCCGATATGCTTCTTGAACTAGGAAACTAGACTCCTCATTCAAAGCTTTTTCAAAACTTCTCAGTTCTTTTGTTCTAATCTTAAGATGATTGAGTGTCGTAAATTGGTCTGCAACCACGCCCAAGAAAACAAGGAAATAGCCGATGTAGATGTTCCATTCCATATCAAAATCCTTTCATTCGTTTCCATCCATACTCGCAGCTCTCCATATACCTGCCCCTCCATTTATCCTTTTCGTGCTGGAAAGGGTGGGCTCGGATGCCAAGAAAGGCTAAGAGATAGTGTTTCTTAAACTCTCTTAGAAATTCTAGCTAACTCTTGGCTTTCACTTCTTTGAGCCCATTTTTGCCAAATATTCGCGTACTTGTAAGAATAAGTCGGCTTTCGCCTCGTTGTGCCTCTATTTGGAGCCACCTCGTATAAATAGCTAACGTCGTGCAACCCGATTCTACGGGGCAAAGTAAGCCTTTACTCAGAACTCCAAGATTTCTTTAGAATGGCTCTTTATCAGCTTACCAATATTTTTTCACAAGGTCGTCTAGTCCGTGACCATTAATAAGTTTTACATCATTTGCGTTAGCCAACTCTTTCGCAGATTTAGTAAAAGTTGAAGTAGTAACAACAATCGCGTTGTCAGCTTTGTAGTATTTTATTGCTCCGACTGCTTCTTGGATTGCACTATTATCAACTATGCTTTCATTGTAATTTTTTGCTTGAACTATCCAAGTTTGCCCAAATCTTTCGATGATTAAATCTGCACCCTGGTCGCCCGTTTTCTTAGTTGGTTGGGTGTTATATCCCATTTTTTTGAACAGTTCCTTTAGAAAATCTTGGAACTCGAAACCCCCCATCTGTTCAAAGTCAGGTTTATTTTTCGCGTGAGTATGTAATTTTTTTTCAAAAGTCTCCAGGTCTAATTCATCCTCTATTCTCAATAACTTATTAGTGAGATTGAAATCTTCTGGTAATTTAACTTTCATCTCATCTAGTAATCTTAACAAATAGTCCTCACATTCAGAATTTAATTTGATATAATTCCTCAGATAATCGCTTATTTTTTTTGGTTGATTATGGAGCATCTGTTTTTTGAATCGTTGGTATCTCTGTTCGCCTTCTTCATCATTTATTATACGAGTGAGATGCCTAG
>JAHWHT010000072.1 GCA_019323135.1 Candidatus Woesearchaeota archaeon | reverse complement strand
ACAGTTCTTTCATCTATATCATTCGCTATATATTTTATTTTAGATGCTCCAAGAAGCCTATGTCCCCAACCTGCACATGGATCATATATTGATGTTACATTATACTTCTCGATGAAAGCCTTAATCCATAACGGACTGAATTGAGAGTAACCATATACAATACCTGATATTTTAAAACCTCTAAGCAACTCATTATTAGTTAATTCGTTCTCACTTTTATTTAAATACTTACATCTATTCTCTATTAACTTTTTCCTTATTTTTTCATCTTTCCAAAGCTCTTTTTCTCTTTCATAAAAATGTGGTTGATACATTAATACTATTCTGTTCTGCTGTGGTATGCCATCAAAACATCCTGGTTTTAAAAAGATGTTGTTCATTTCACTATTCAATCTGTCTTGTGATTGAAAATAAATTAAAGAATTTTCATTGATTTGTAATTCACTAGCCAATCTTTTTTCTACTTGCTCTAGGTTGTTTTTTATTTCATCTTCCCAAATGCAAATTAATTTATAATCTTTTTTGTGTTCTTTTATAAAATTCAACTTCTGTTTATCATGTCTTACACATTTTTTTTGAATATCATATTTTAGATTATCTTGATCATACATTTTAGGATTGGCATGATAGAAATCACCTTGGATCTCTATGAGAATCTTTTGGCCTGTTACTTCTATATCAAAACAATATGGCCCAACTAAACTCTCAGCTTTGTATGCTATTCCCCAATCTCTCAATATTCTCATAACTATCTTATGAGGTTTTGTTACCGTCTTCCTTAATTCGCTAATCCTTTGTGAGGATTGCTTACCTATTTGTTTTTTTCTTTCTTCTGTCATAGCCCTTTTGCATATTTCGCTATGATTAGATCTTAAATCATCAGTCCATTTATCTTTGTTAGCTTGACTCAACTTATCTAAATATTCTTCTGTGTTTCTCTTTTCTAAGATCTCTTTTTTTCTATCTCTCCACATTTTTTTTAATATCTCGGATCTACGTTCTGAAGTGTATTTCTCTTTGCTGATTTTAGATGCATTTTCTCTACATGCGTCTAATTTGCATTTGTTGGAACAGTATTTTCTGTCTGGATTTCTTCTTAATCTTTCGTATTCTTTGCCACAAACGATGCATGTATCCTTTACATGTGTGTAAGCTCTTCTGCAGAGTTGATCACAGAAGAAGTTTTTTCCATGGTTTAGTGTTAGTTTTTTGAAAACTGTTTTTTCTTTTCCACAATGAGCACAGATAACAAGTGTTTTTTTATCACATTTGCCTTTGTTCCATGCGTGTTTTTTAATATCGTTTGGAGTTAAGAGACCTTGTTGCAGTAGTTCGTTGACTTTTTGACCTAAGAGATTTTTATTGATGTTGAAAATGGTGATTAGTTCTCGATTGGTTTTGCCTTGTTTTTTAAGCTCTAAGAGTTGTTGCATGTCTATGTGTTTTTTTCGATATGTGTTGCCTCGCATGAACTGACTATGTGAGGGATTGGATTTTTTATTCATATGCTTTGGTTGTATCATATGAGAGTGGATTTAGTGTATAAAAAAAACAATTATAAATGATACAAGTTGTGTGGATTCTTTTTTGTTAGAAAATGAATATAAGTGAATAAAAAAGCCACCTAGAAACTAATCTAGATGGCTCAGAGAAAACAAAATAACAACTAAGTAGTTGCTTTTATTAAGAAGTAGCGCGACCAATGTTCTTAATCTCTACGTTGAAACGTGGAGTGAACAACATCGGCATCCCATAATGCAATTGCATCCAACGGAACGCCGTGCCAACAACGGCAAGATCTAACTTCATCATCGGTGCGAGTTGCTTAAACATCACATTATCAGCGTCCATTTTCATCAAGTACGCCTTCGACAACCCTGGCATATCAGCATTCAAATCTGCCACAGCCGTGGTTGTGGTTCCCTTAATAACTCGCTTAACAAACTCTGCAGTTGTTGCTGCACCGTCCTTAGCAGAACGGAAAATCATGAAACCATACGTCGAAACCTGATCTGCTAGCGTGAACGTAACTCCATCACCAGTCGTCACTGGTACAACGTTCGATGCCGTCCCTGCACTCTCACCGTACTCGTTGAAAGCCGATGCAACATAGTAGTAGCTACCAATATCAGTTGCGATAAATTGTGATCCAGCAGCAGGTGCTGCAGCCGGTTGCACCGAAAACGTTGGCGCTGCAGGTGCCGATGTATTATCAGCAACCGTCAAATAACCACGTCTAGGGCGTCTGAAAACAGTGCTCTTCAAAGAAAACACACCAGCACTTGATTGAAAATCAGGCACTGTAATACCACCACGTACCTGCGTACCTGGTGCAGCAATGCGCTGTTTCGGAAAGAATGTCTTCGAGAAATCACTGTGTGCTTTAGTATCCAAATACATATCAGTTGGAAAACCAAAGTTATTAAGCACTCTCAAAGAAATATCTTCCATCAAATCTTCATCAAGTACCTGTCCACGCAAATCGTAAACAACTGACTCATTAGTATCATATCCACTGAATGCTTGTGCTTGAAACTTAGCGTTAGTATCGCCTTGTTCAATCTGATAACCAATACCATCATACTCTAGAGTATTGATTGACTCAGCTGCTTCAAACAAAAATCTCTCTTGTGTGCCCAAAAGATACATTGTCTTGTTCTTAATCTCTCTGGCAATCACTGGACCATGAGCAGGGCGAACAAGTGTCAAATTGTGGTGAACAGAACCTTGCGTCCCCACATACTTAACCTTCGCAACATGTCTGCTATAAGAAGAATCTCTTTGTACAGGTGCATTGCCCATTGTAAAAAATGCTGATGCATTGTTTCCATAAGAATTCTGTACGTCAAACTCTTCAACAGTGTTGTATGCCTGATCTTTTGGTACATCTGGCCAAAATTTCAAATTCTTCATCTCATAAGTAACAAGACGAAGTGTCTTATCAAGCGATTCATATTGATGAACTGCTCCATCAACCATCGCTCCAGGCAAAGTATCTGCATACTCATGTCCAACTGTAAGAGCTTTGTTCAACTCTTCTAGTTCTTGCAAGTTATGGCCTTCAAAGCCATCTGATTTAATTCCAAATCCCAAATTATCCATCTTCTAATTCCCCCTTATTATTTTTTCCTGTTTTTAAGAATTTCGCTTGCTATCATCTTTGATGCATTTGCATTGGAAATCTTTTTAAACATTTCCCATTCAGTTCCAACTGACGAAGAAATCTGTCCGCCCTTAACCAAAGAATCAATTGCTTCTTCTACTTCACTCTTTGTAAAAGCTTCCTTAGACTCTTCATTTTGAAATGACTTCTTAATCTCTTCTACATTCTTAATGCTCTGTCTTGGTAATGGTGACTTTTTTAGTTGGTCTATCTCATACTTAAGACCCTTGAAAATCTCACCAATATCATCAAACTTAGCGTTAATAGATTTTTCAAAATCTTCAAAAGACTTCTTTAAAGCTTCAGATTCATTTTCAGAAGATTCTTCAGACTTTTTAGCGTATTCCATCTTTTCTTTCTTCATGGAATCCTTTTCTTTTTTAGCCTTCTCTTCTTCCTCTTCATCTTCTTCTTTTTCTTCTTCATCAGATGATTCGGCTTTAATATAATCCTTACCGCCATTTGCTTTTAAATCTGTCTCTTTTGGAATTTCATCCATTTTAACTTCCGGTTGTTCAGAAGCTTTGGAAATCTCTTCCTTATCTTCTTTCTCACCAAAATGTTCTTCAATTAAATTATCAATGGCTTTAGAAAGAGCTTCTTCATTTATCATCTCTTCCTTTCCATTCTCTAATTCTTTATCCATTTCTTATACTCCTTTGTTTATATTATGACGTTGCTCTAATTACTAAGTAAGATACAACATGATCATTTGATGGATCTGCACTAAACTTTAAATCTACTGCATCAGTGTTTGCTGCTGCTGTGAGTAAAGTTACAGGTGCCGCACCTTCAGTCTTCATAACAACAACTGCTATGTCTGTTGCTAATGCTCCAGCTACTGTAATTGACTCAGTTGCACTAGTGCCAACTGTAGTGTGTTCGCCTGCATATACAACCATGTGACTTGGCTTAACTCCTACTGCTAGTTTGTCTTTAGTTACTGCACCTAAAGCTAACTTACCACTAGTAACATTAAGATCTTTTATCTTTAACGTCTCAACTGCATCTGTTGCAAGCTTAGCTGCTGTAATAGATCCTGCTGGAATCTCACTAGCAACTATGTTTAAAGCATTATCAATTAATTCAGACAACTTTACTTTATCCAAAGCTGGATTGTACCTATCTAATAATCGAATCTGCTCTTCTGTTAATACTGTGTATGTATAACTCATTTATTATCTTCTCCTCTCATTTCATATTTATCGAATACCATCTTAGAGATATCCTTGATGTCTATTTCAGGAAA
>JAHWHT010000071.1 GCA_019323135.1 Candidatus Woesearchaeota archaeon | reverse complement strand
GACCTGAGCATTTTCCGAGATTTAGGATTTTCAGAAGATTCTATTGCATCTCTTAGAAGTAGATTAGCGCAAAATCTTGCAAACCAAAACGTGCGTCTTGCAGAACTTAAGGCACATTATGGTAAACTTGCAGGCTTGAAAAAACAAAGAGACGCTTTGTTAGCAGAATATATCGGGCTGAAAAAAGAGTATGCGGCTCTTAAGAACCAGTTAGGTGTAACAAATCCTGCTGTTGTTGAGCTCAAAACAAAATTAGACAATATATACATTAATGGGCGGTCAGTACAGGATGAAATACTTAAATTAGAAGCGCCTAAATTAACAGAACCAAGTTTTGCAAAAGTTTCTCCGACTGAGATTAAACCTGAATCTCTTGCAAATCCTATTGAATCAAACGCAGAGGTTGCTCAAGCATATTAAACGCGCAGATTCATCATTCTTGCGTCATTACGATTATTTATATATTAAAACATCGGAGGATATAAAATGGTATTAGAACTTTGGCAAGGCGTAATTTTGATTAACATATTTCAATTTGTAATGACATTCATATCGGGTATCTTTGTAATTCAGTTAATTACCTATCTTTTTCGTGTGAAAAATATTCGTTGGACTACTGCCATCAAAATATCAGGTATTGTTAATCTAGTGATGTTAATTTTGCTGTCATTGCCGTATTTTTTTCAAAATATGTACGTGAGAATTTTTATTATCATATTAACGTATGTAGTTGCCTTGATTCTATTCGGGCATCTTGTTGTAAAGTGGTATCATAGAGTTTCCTGGCGTAAGGGATTATTAATTGGTTTTATTTTTCTGTTAACCCTTTTCGTATTAGGATTTCCTTTAGGATTCTTAACAGGATACATTGCTTATTTTTTAAACCTTGGTTTGATGCCTATTTAGGCAGCCAGCCTGAGAAAATGCCCCATTTTTTACTATCGCCAGTCATATCTTTCCTTACTTTTTCTAGCTGTTCAAAATCTAGTTGTTCTTTGAATCGCCCGTCAGGTATGTTGCAAAGCATTTTAGGGTCTTTTTTAACAAGTGAAAGATATGAAAATAATGCAGAATGCACGACTGGGAAGCAATCGTATGCTATACCTGAGGCATATCCTGGGTTTAATTCAATAATTGTGCTGTCTCCATTTTCTTTAACTCCAAAATCAGCTACATAAAAATGTGATTTGATTGCGGGAGTTATTTTATTAAGTATGTTTTTCATCTGTTCTAATTCATCTGGCTGTAGTTTGCATTTTTCAATTGTTTCTTGTCTAGGATTATTAATTTCGTTATAAAAAGACCAACAGATAGGTTCTCCGCCTATTACAAAAAAGCGGTATTCTCTTTTTCTTTTTCTTTTAACTCCGTCGCTCTTGCCGATATAAGCTAGCTGTAATTTTGCATCTTCTCTGATTACAAGGCTTCCAACATCTTGTCTTGAGTCTCTTATCATGTAATATGCTTTTGATTGTAGTGCACACATATCTTTTGCAAAGTTTCTATTTAGTTTTATCTTGCTTGATCTTTTATCTGTTTTTAAGAAAATCCTGTTTTCTTTTGATGGTGTAAGTTCTTCAGGTAATTTTGCAGTCAATACATCCTCTAAACCAAGTATAAAAGACATAACGTCTCCTGTTTTTGCGTATTTTACAATTTCTGCAGGTAATGGAATTATTGCAGTTTTTGGAGTGGGAATTCCTTGTTCTCGCAATATGTCATAATATTTTTCCATTGAATGAACTTGTTGCATATTTTCTGTTTTATCAAATACTGTAAGACCTTGGTTCTGTACTGCTTGTGCAATTTCAGAATATCTTGCATTAGTAATGATTGATCCATAAATCAATACAATATCTTGGTTTGTAAGTCTTTGCGTTCCATCAAGTAGTTGCGCAGAAGGTATAGAATCAATTTGATGACCTAAATATTCTGCAGTTTTTTCTAGATCTTGAACTATTTTAGACTTGCAATTTTCTCGTCTCTCAATATTTGCGATTCTTAGTGTCATTTTTCCGAAAGCATTATTAAGTTAATTTTAGGGTTTCCGCCCTGGTTCATTGCACAGTTTGCTTTGAAACCATTTCTCATTACTTTATATCCTTCTGGGTGTTGTTCTGCTCGAGCATACATTGCGTTAAATCCTTTTACAAAGCTTTCCTGTTCAGTTAAATGTGATAATATATCTCTTAAATCTGAAGCATCAGCTTCTGAACTTCGATATGTGCTGTCTAGTATGAATGTCAGTCCTGAAACATCTATTGGTCTATCTCTTATCATATCTCCAATAACTGCCACTTTATCTTCTGCTTCTTCTGCAGATAAGCCATATATTGTAAGTATATCTTGGTATGTTTTACCATTATATCCCATTACTATTTCTCTAGGAAAGATTAATTCAAAATTAGGTCTTATTTTTGCAAGATTTAATGCTCTTTCTGCATATGCTCTTGTTGCGCCAGTAGTAAGAACGTTAAGTATTCCTTTTTGTTGATTTTCTTCAAGTATATCTCGTATTCCTTCACGTACTTTAATGTCTGTTCTGCCTTTTTCAATTGGGTCAAACGTTCCTAATGTTTTGTCCAAATCCCACAGTACTATTCTAGTCATTAGTTTTCTCCGTGTCTTTTTTCATAAAGAGCTTCTGCTATTTCGCGTAAATACTGAGTATTTTCTACTTTTTCAATCCATCTTTCAGGTATACTTTCAATTCCATTATATGCTCCGCTTATTGCTCCGGCAATGCATGCAATTGAATCTGAGTCTCCGTTAGTGTTTGCGCCCATCAAGACGGTTTTTTCATAGTCTTGTGGGTTTTTCAAAACACAGTAAAGCGCTAATGCTACTGCCTGTTCTCCAACCCAGCCGTCGCCTAATTCTTTTAATGCTTGAAAATGATCTTCATAAGGTAGTACTTGTTTTACTTGTCTTATTTTATCGGTGAATTCTTCGTTTTCTTTTAAACTAGGAAATTCTAGTAAGTTATCTATCCAGGCATTATGATCAATATCTTTCAGTGCAAGTGCAGTTAAATATGCAGTAGCTATGCCTGCAGCAATTCCGGTTGGGTGTGCGTGTGTACATTTGCTTGAGTAATGCGCAACTTCTGTTAGAGTACTTAAATCGTCAGCAAACATCAAACCTATTGGTGCAGTTCTCATTGCAGTGCCGCATCCTTTTGATTTTGGATCGCCGGAGTCCTTCCAGTGCACGCCTTGTTCTAGTTTTTTACATCCTGCAATACATGTGTTTCCGGGTGCACGATTATTTTCAGGATCTCTCAGCCATTTTACAAACTCGTCAGAAATATTCTCCATTATTTCCTCTAAAGGTTCTAAAGAATATGCACTTAAATCACTTTTAAGTAAAGCTCTTGCTATCGCAAGACTCATTTGTGTATCGTCAGTATATGTTCCTGCAGGAACGCGCGATGGTTCAAAATCAATTGTTCCTCTGCCTTTGTTTTTCCGAAGTAGGTATGGAAATCGGATAAATTCATTAGGGTATCCCAGGGCATCGCCTATTGCAAGACCATAAATACATCCGAGATATTTTTCTTTAGTCATTGTTTGCCCCCAATAAATTAATTTAATTTTACTCTAGCATTCTCTAACTTAAACTTAAATGCATCTGTATAAAATTTGTTTGCATTGTCGTGAAGGTATAATTGTTCTATTATTTTATCTTCTGCAAATTTTTCAAGTAGTCCTTTTACATTTATACTTGAAGCACCATTTATTTCTGGATCTTCTGATTCTATTTCTGTGAATATTTTTGAGTATGGTTTTTCTACAAGCATTTTTGTCCCGAGCATTCTTCCCAGTATATCTATTGTTCTGTGTATTTTTTGAAGGTTTTGCTGGCCTGCTTGGCTAGCATATGCTTGTGTTAATTCTTTCTTAAAGTGTGATAATTGAATTCTTTTTTGTGCTGGTGACATATGTTCGCTCAATATTGCTGGCGCTATTGCTTTTTCCCAGTATTCGTGCACAGTGTCATATTTTATTCCTGGTTTTGATTTGCCTATCTCTACTTCTATATCTGCGATTGTTTTTCCGTGTTCTTTTCTAACCTTGCTTACATTAATCTTATCTATAGTGTATTCTGCAGGAATGAATTCTTTTTCAATTAAATCAGGTAAGTATCTTTTTCTAAGAAATTGAGCTGTTCTTTTTATTTCAGCATCTAGAGTCATTTCTGTTTTATTGTTTGCAATTACAAATCCTGGATATGTTGATGGTATTCTTTGCCACTGGCCATCTTGTTCTTCTTCTAAGTATAGTTCTGCTTCGTATCTGTTAATCAAGCTTGGGCTGTCTTTTACCTCAACAATTAGTTTTCTGTTTGGCTTTCTTGTTTGTATATCTTTAATTACATCTTCTACATTGAAATCAGATGGCTTTCTGCCCCACTGCTCTATCATCTCTATCAACTGAGGAGATCTAGTATCTCTAAGAACATCAAACTCAAACAATTCTCCTCTTGTTTGCAATTGTTCTGTTAATTTACCAAGATTAACTCCATCTTTAAGTGCATCAAGATGTATTCTTGCTTTAGCTTTTCCCCATCCAATAAGATCTGTTAGTTTAAAATACATGGTAACCTCTATAACGCACTTCTACTATTTAAACCTTTCGCTTTATTTACCACTT
>JAHWHT010000070.1 GCA_019323135.1 Candidatus Woesearchaeota archaeon | reverse complement strand
TTCGAGAAGAAGTAATTGATTTGCTTGAAAAACACTTGCCAAAATATAAAAAAGACAAGGCGTATATTTCCTGTAGTTTAGGCGGGTATGTTGACGAGCTTAAAGCCGAAACAACCTATGATTTTGTGTGGGATGCTGAGTTGTATGTCGGAGAATCAATAGACATAGACAGATATTATTTTGTAAATCAAGCAAGAGAAGCACAGCGCCTAGAAGAAAGAATGCGCAGGTTTGGGAAGAAGTGATATTATTTCTTAAACATCTGAACAACTTCTTTAACAGTGGTTGCTTGCTTAGCAGATTTATCAGAACGGTATCTTAAGAATCTAGGGAATCTTAATGCGAGTCCTTCTGCTGTGTGGATTGGGCTTTTTGTTATTTCTGCTCCGAGGACTTCGACGACAATTGCAGGTGTGAACCAAATGTCTGGTTTTAGTTTTGAATTTACTGACAGATGCTTGTTTTTGATTATGTATTTTTTTAGTTTGTTTGGGAGTTCTGCTAATTGTTTATCTGTGAAGCCAGTGCCAAGTTTTGTAAAAGTTTCATATTTGTTTTTCTTTTTATTATAGACTGCACAGAGAAGAGAACCATAAGAACCTCCTCTTCTACCGCGGCCTGCGAAAGCTCCCACGATAACTAAATCAAAAGTATCCACCATTCCTTTCATGTATTCTTTTTTCCACTTAATCCAGAGCCAGCCACGAGTTCCTGCTTTATAGACAGAATCTTTTCCACGAGACTTGACCATTATGCCTTCAGAACCGCGATTAATCATCTCTTTGAAAAACTTCTGCATAACTTTAACATCATCGGTAATAATGCTGTTAGCTAAACAAACACTCTTAGACTTCTTGACAACAGTCTTTAGGGCAGCATAACGAACAGGATACTCTTTTTTGATGTAAGACTTTCCATTCAGGTACAACAAATCAAATAAGAATAGACAGACCGGAATCTTTTTGATGTATTTTTCAATATCGTGTTTCCTTCTCCTTTGCATCAGGGTCTGAAATGGAAGCAGTTTACCTTTTTTATCAACTGCACAGCACTCGCCTTCAATAACACAAGACTTGCATTTGATATTCTTGCTAATCGCTTTAATCACGTCAGGAAATTGATGAGATATATCATCTAGACGCCGGGAATAAATCTTGACCTTGCCATTTTTTATGTGGACCTGCATTCGCTCGCCGTCATATTTTTCCTCAACAGCAAGCTTGCCCTGCATCTTCTGAAAAATTTCTGGAATACTTTTTACTCTTTGAGCAAGCATCATCTGGATAGGCCGTCCAACAACAACACCAATTGAACGAATGCCTTTCATCTTTTGGGTTACAAGAGTCTTTGCAATGATGCCAACATCAGGACAGATATGATATGCGTGTTCTAATTCTTTCTTGGCTTCTTTAGAACCAGTAAAAGCAATACTCAAAGCATCTAATACTGTCATGTCGCCAATACCTAATCTTAAAGTGCCTAAAACAAGACGAGCAATATATTTTGCTTCAAGTGCAGAGGCGCTTCTGAATAATCCTGCCAAATCTCTTATCTTTTTCTCTTGACTTCCAGGACCGTACATTTTTGCAATTTTTTGTAAACTATCAAACACCCAGTTAACTGTCAATTCTTTTCTCTTCCTTCCGCATAGTGCTGCAGCGGCAAGACCAACATCACCTTTCTGCTTAAACAGTCTATTGACTTCTGTTTTATCTTTGTTAGAAGCAAGAGCAATAGATTTTAGAACCATCTTGTCAGCCATACTAATAACAACATCCTCGTACTGAGAGGCGATACGGCCGGTTGTGAAATAAATAACTTTGTCCAACTCGGACTTAGGAACTTTCTTGAAAAAATCTGCAAGAATTAAGCGCATCTTGTTTCCTGAAGAAACTTTTTCTAATTTTGCAAACACATCTGCAAGTTTTGAAAACAACATTTTCAATAAGACCGTCCGATAACAAAAAACTTCCTGATATGCATCAGATTCTTAATTTCGCGTTTCACCTTTTTTATCTTAATATCTGCAAAACGATACTGCATAGTGACTTTTGCATCAAGAACTGTGCCAAAATCATAAAATTTCTTTGTAAGGTGAGTATAGATATAGTGATGCTTGTTAAAAGTATTTTTTGCAATGACTGTGTACTCAAAACCGTCTTTTGCAGGCCAGATAGATCTACCATTCTTGAAAATATCTGAAGGAGTGTCAACAATCAAATCAGTTGTGTATACTTTCTTTTTGCTGAACTTCTTGTAAAACATTGGAGCAAATTTCTTAACTGCGTTCTTGTATTTTGTATTAAGCTTGCTGCTCTCTTTGCATTTTACAGAGCAGGCAGTGTGAATGATGAATGGAAACTTTCTCTCAACATCATGCAAGTTTTTGTAGTATTTATAGTACGAGCATTTTTTCTTGAGATAATCCTTGTTCTGCTCTTTCATATATTCTTTTACACAGCAAGAAGGATATCCATATAGTTTTCCTGCAACTTTATCAGCTTCTTTATGCTTATGCTTTCTTACAAAAGCAACATATTTCTTGAAATCTGCCAAGCCTTTCTTGTTTTGAAACAAATCATATCCTATCCAGACTCCTTGAATCTTCCAATTTATTTTGTTCTTGGCTATCTTGTCAATCTCTTCATAAGCATGCGGTCTGCTTGCGACAAAAACAATGCCTAAATCATCTAGTCTTTTTTCAAAACGATATTTTTCAGAGAGATTGTTTGGATTAACCCGCAAAATAACATAAGTAGATGGTTTTATGCCTGAAGCAAATAGAATAAGCTTTAGTTTTTCATTGTCATCAAAACCAGTTGCAATCTCTGCAAATCTTATGAGCGCTTGCTTATGCATATTTCACCTCTTTGATAAGAAATTAGACTAATTAGTATAAAAAAGTTTGTAAAAATTGGAAGCCTTAAAACTTCCAAATTCACAAAAAATAAGCATTTTTTGTAAAAAATAAATAAAAAAATACGATTTAAACTACGCAGTTTATTCTTGCATCAACAAGATCTTCATTAGCTGAGAATTTATCTTGTAAAGCATCTTCATACGCTTTCTTTGCTGCTTCTACATCATCTCTTGCATCATCGATTACATCGTCATCTTCTTCTGCATCGATTGCGTCATCTAAATCATCTCTTGCGTTGTCATATGCTTCTTTCTTTGATTCAGCTACTGCTTCTGCATCGTCTAATTTTTTCTGTGCTGCATCAACCAGTGGTTGGCAAGTTTGTTCGGCCTGCTGTTTTCTCTGCTCAATAAGATAGTTAATACTGTAGCCTACCTTATCGCTAGTTACTGCTGTAGGTGCTGCTGGCGTATCGTCGCTTTGAATTTGAGCAAGCATTTCTTTAGCAGAAAGTTCTTCTTCTGGTTCAGTATCTATTGTCTTAATAGGTTCTGTTTTTTCAACATGATTTACTGCGCCAACGACTTGGCCAGTAGGAATTGTTCCTGTAGAAACACCAGAATCAGCAGAGTTGACTGCATAATATATTACAGGCACGCCAACTGCCAAAATAACCACTACGATTATTGCAGTTATTAGTATTGCTTTCATACGAAACCTGAAGTGACAGCAAGTATATAAATTTATCGACACTCGGGAATAGCGATGATAAGCATAACATTTATAAACCACCTGCGGTTTCCACGCTATAACATGGGTGTATATCAGAGAATACGGGAGCTTTGGAAAAAGCCAAAATCCAGTTTGGGTGATGTCTGGAAGCAGAGATTAATGCAGTTTAGAAGAGAGCCTGTTACAGTACGAATTGAGAGGCCTACCAGACTAGATAGAGCTAGATCCTTAGGATACAAAGCAAAACAAGGTATATTCATTGTTAGACAGAGAGTTCTTCGCGGAGGCCATACTAGGCCAAATATATGGGGCGGAAGAAGATCAAAACATTTGACTACTAAATTAACATTACGAAAAAATTACAAATTAATTGCAGAGGAAAGAGCAAATAAAAAATATCCTAACTGTGAAGTTCTTAACTCATACCAAGCAGCTAAAGACGGCAAGCATTTCTGGTATGAAGTAATTTTAGTAGACAGGAAACATCCTGCAATAGTAAAAGATAAAGACCTTGGTTGGATTTCTCAAAAACAGCATAAACGCAGGGTTTACAGAGGCTTGACAAGTGCAGGTACCAAAGTAAGAGGCATGAGGCACAAAGGATTAGGTGCTGAAAAGGCCCGGCCAAGCAGAAGAGCTAAAAATAGACTGCAATAACTTAACACAGGTTTTGTTTAGGACGAAACTGGTGAGTTGAGGTGAATTATTGATGGCTAAGAAAAAGACTACCAAGAAAAAAACTAAGTCTAAGAAAAAAAAGAAGGCTAAAACTTCTAAAAAAACCCGTGAATCTAAAAAAGGGTATCAAGTAGTGCAAAAAAAAGATCCAGTTCTTTTAGAGATTCCTATGGACGATGAAGAGGAAGAAAAGACTCCTGAAAAATCTTCTGGGGAAGAAAGATACATGGAAGAATTCAGACAGTATATTGATGAAGATGAGTCTGAAGAGGAAGATATCGGCCAATCAGATAATGAAGAAACCTGGAGTGCTGACGAATAAATTCTCTAATAAATTCTTATTTTTTTACCTTTTAATGTATGTGCATAGCACGCTTTGTTTCGCTTCGGTTGTTGATTAGAGCCAGATTTGTTTTAAATTGTAT
>JAHWHT010000006.1 GCA_019323135.1 Candidatus Woesearchaeota archaeon | reverse complement strand
TGTCAAATAGTTCTTTTGCACGACCTGGTATTTGGTTTGCTTCCACACTCAATAATTCTGCAATCTCTCTTAATTGTGATGTTGTTTTTTCCTCTACTTTCTTAGCTGCCTGTCCTGCTGCAAATACAATTCGCACAACGCCGTCCTTAACTTTTGTAGTCTTCAACAATTTAATTTCTTCTGCCTCAATTGTGTTATTCAAATGAGTTCCGCCGCATGCTTCTACATCTACTTTTGGAATATCTACAACGCGAATAAACTTTCCAGGCACTGCTCCGCCCTGATACAGGCTCATTCCGTATTGCTGTTCTGCTTTTGCTCTTGGCATAAAGCTTAACTTAAGCCTAATTGCTTTCTTGACAATTTTGTTTGCCTCTTTCTCTATTTCTTTCAATTCTTTTTCACTTATGCCTTGATAGTGTGTTACATCTAAGTATGCTTTTGTGACATCTTTCTTAGCAGAAGCCTGATTAATATGATTGCCCAGCACTCTTCGTGCAGCTGCATTAACTATGTGTGTAGCTGTATGATGTTGTGTCAGTTGTCTCCTTCGTTCATAATCAATTTTGCACTCAACAACATCTCTTTTTTTGAATTTAGGTTTATCTGCAAGTGTATGAACAATATGATTCTCTTGTTTAAACACATCAATTACATCATCACCATTAATCGTCCCAGTATCATTCATCTGTCCGCCAGATACAGGGTAAAAGCAGGTTTTATCCAGCACAACATTGTTTCCCACAAGCGCAAGAACCTTTGCTTTGAACTTTACTTGTTCCCAGTCATCATAGTATGTGCACTGTGTTTCTGGTATTTTTTTGTCAATCTTCACTCTTTCTGCTCTATCTGTTGCAGTCTCTGATTCTTCTTGTTCATGCTTTTCAGCGACTAATGAATAGAAATTATCTGGAATCTTGATTTTTTTCCCTAGTTTCTCTGCTTCATCTTTAATTAATTCAGGACTTATTCCATTGCTGTCATATAATTCAATCAATTCTGCAGTATCAATCTTTTTCTCAATAACTCTTTTAACTATTTCTTTTGTTTTTTTCTTAGTTGCAGCATATTTTTCTTTCTCAACCTGAATTATTTTTTCAATTCCAAGTAAATTATCAGATAGTTCTGGAAATAATGGCTTTAGATAGTCTGCATGCCATTTAAACAAGTCAATAAGATTGATTTTCCATTTGTATTTATCAATAAAACCAAAGCATCTTCTAAGAATAACCCGCAGATTATACATTCCCCCTACATTGCTTGGTAATGCTCCGTCTGTCAATGCAACTAATAACGCTCGTGTGTGTTCTGCTAGTGCATATAGCGCAATTATCGGAAGTATTTTTTCTTTTAACTCTTCTTTTTTCAAGCCTAGTTTTTTTGCAACAGTTTGCCAAGCTTTATCAATATCTTTTGCATCCTGGACATTAAGATACGGTGATAAAGGAACAAACTTCTCCATAAAGTGAGAATCTATCTCTACGCCAGTCTTATCCTTCAGTTTCTGTAATACAGTTGGAAATGTTGCGTCATAGCTTGTCGGACTTCCCTGGGTAAACCATGCCACTCTTTCATGTCCCTGTCCCATATCTAGTACTTTGATATCCAGGTCTTTTGGTCCGTCTTTTGTGTTTTCATACTGCATGTAAACTTGATTACTAACCTCTAAACCGCGGGAAAAGAATTCAATACAGGGTCCAAAGTTTCCTCCTCCTGCCCAGACATCTTCTTGTACAGTTAGCTCAGAAAGTGGTATTCCCATTCCTTCCTGAAGCCAGGTTAAATGATCTTTAAGATATTTGTTAATATCATATTTTTTTGGGCTGACAAATGCATGCTCTCCCAGCATAACAAACCCTACAAAATGGCCTGTAACACCTACGTTATCAATATCACTAAAACGCAGACAAAACTGTGGTATAACCAAAGGATTTGCAGGCGGTTCTACTTCTCCATTCACAACAAATGGTTGAAATGCAGCTATAGATGCGATTGTAAATTCAGTAGTAGGGTTCCATCTTGCAATTACAGGATAGCGTTTTACAGGTGTATACCCTAATTTCTTGTGTATCTTGACATATTCCTTCCACACGCCGATATAATCCAGCTTTTTAGTTGCAGGACTGTCTCCAATAAATCTAAACCCTCCAGAACAAGCAGGTTCTCCGCATATTTTCTGGTCTTTATTTACTGTCCAAAACCACTGTCCGCACTTGCATTTGCGGCGAAAAAAGCCGAGTTCAACAAGCGTCTTCACAGGGTAATATTTATCATACTCTTTTATGCATTTTGCTTTGAACCACTTCTTTAGTTCGTCATCTGATTTGAAGTATTTCTTTGCAGAACACTTGCTTACATCAAAATTAGTAGTTGATTTTTTATCTGCGTGCATGTTTTTTAGAATTGAGCTTTATGTATATAAAAGTTATCTTTTAAACGTGCATAACTATAGTAAATTTAGTTAAGAAAAAGGGGATTAAAATTGGAAATCCGAGAATTTCCAAAGTTTAATAAAAAAAATTAATATTCGTCTTCTTCCTTAGTTCTGCCAAGTCTTGTGAAGCCGATTACCAATCCAATTATTACAAGCAGTACTACAAGTACTAGCAATAGAACCTCTAGTGCTTTTCTTACTTTTGATGTATTGCTTGGTTTTGCTTCAGTATCTTCTACTGTTACAGCATTATTGGTTTGGCCTTGCTCTACTGTTACTTCAACAGTTTGTGTTGCAGGTTGTACACAGCTTGCATCTTGTTCAAAGTTGACATAGGTTCTTCCGATAACCTGGTAGTGTCCTTCTCCGTATTCAACTACGATTTCTGCTGCATGTAGTCCGTCTGCGCCACATTTTGGCATTTTTAGGTAGATTTCTTCTGTTTCTTTTTCATCGCCAGCTTCAATTTCATTGATGTATGTTGTTGCTGAAAGTTCAAAGTCTGGGATGCTTAGTCTTACTTTGACGTCTTCTTGTGTTTTCTCTCCGTTGTTCTCAACTCTCACAGATGTCATAAGTGCGTCTCCGCCTGTAACTTTTGACTCTGGGTAGAAGATAACATCTTCGATTTTTAGGCTGTGCCTTGGTACGTCAAGTTTTATTGGATATCTTCCGATGCTTTCTTCATCATTTCTGTCCATTGCTGCAATTCTTAGCAAATATTCATCTGCATCAAATTCATCGGAAAATTCTATTTCAAATGTGAATTTTCTTGCTTCGCCTGCTTCCATGCTTACTGGGCCTTTATTGTCTTCTGCTCTCTCTGTTGCTGAGTATTCAAATCCAGATACAAAGACTTTTAGTTCCATATCTGCTACATCTTCTTGTGCTTCTATTAGAACTTCTACTTCATATTTTTGGTTCTTTTCAATGTCTAGTCGTGTTATTTGACCTTGCCTTAGCAAGACATCGTCAAGTTCTACTTTTTCGAATGTTATTGGTAGTGCGCTAGCAGTTACTGCCAAAGCAACTAATGTCAATAAACAAACGAACAATATTCCTGATATTCTCGTTTTCATGTTTTAATCCCCCCAATCAATGTATTTAATCGTTGTTACCACTCTCGAAGGGATAAACATATATAAAGCTTTCGGAAAAGTGAGCATTGAGGAGTAACAACGGTATTTTAAAGGCAAAGTTTTTTATAGCGTCAACAAACTAGAAAATTTGTGATGACAGATGATGCGACAGCCGATTGTGGCCATTATGGGCCATGTGGATCATGGAAAAACACTTGTTTTAGATAAGATTAGAGGCACGGCTGTAGCTGCCAAAGAGCATGGCGGCATAACCCAGGCAATTGGCGCGTCTATTATACCGATTGATACAATAAAGAAAGTATGCGGAGACTTGCTTGGTTCTATGAATGTTACTATTCCAGGTTTACTCTTTGTTGACACGCCTGGTCACGCTGCTTTTAACAGCCTGAGAAAGCGTGGAGGCAATTTAGCAGATATTGCTATTTTGGTAGTTGATTGCAGAGAAGGATTTAAGCCTCAGACAATCGAATCAATTGAAATCTTAAAAGCTTTCAAGACTCCATTTATTATTGCTGCTAATAAGATAGACCTTATTTCTGGCTGGCGTCCAGAGCCTGGCAAATCAGTTCTTAAAAAGATTGCAGAACAGACTGATCAGGTTCAGCAGGAATTAGATAAGAAACTGTATGAGCTTGTTGGAAAAGTCTATGAATTCGGATTAGAAGCAGAAAGATTTGATCGCGTTAATGATTACACAAAGCAGATTGCTATTGTCCCAACTTCAGCAGTAACAGGCGATGGTATTCCTGAGTTATTGATGGTCTTGACAGGTCTTGCGCAGAAATTCCTTGAAAAAAACCTGGAAGTAGATCTCAAAAGTGCTGCAAAAGGAACCGTTCTCGAGGTTAAAGAGGAAACCGGTCTTGGAAAGACAATGGATACTATTATCTACAACGGATCTCTTAATGTCGGCGACACTCTTGTTGTCGGTGGAATGAATGGTCCTATTGCTGCAAAAGTAAAAGCACTATTCCTCCCTGCTCCATTAGCAGAGATGAGAGAAAAGAGAACAAAGTTCAAGTCTGTTAAAGAGGTTCATGCTGCTAATGGTGTTAAGATTGTTGCTCCTGGCACAGAAGATGTTGTCTCGGGCATGCCGGTTCTTGGTGCTGGTGATGATGTTGAGAAAGCAAAAGAAATTGTGCAGGCAGAAGTTAAAGAAGTTTTGACAGAACCTACATCTAAAGAGGGTATTATGATTAAGGCAGACAGTCTTGGTTCGCTAGAAGCTCTCGCAGTTCTATTGAAAGAAAAAGATATTCCTATTCAAAAAGCAAGTGTTGGCGTTATAACTAAAAGAGATATTTCAGATGCAGAGGCTAATTATGAAAAAGACCCTCTGCGTGCAGTTATTCTGGGTTTTAATATTCCTATGCCAGAATCAGTTCCAGCTAACGTAAAAATCATAACACATCCAGTTATCTACAAAGTTATCGAGGATTATGAAGACTGGGTTGAGAAGACAAAAAAAGAAATGGAGCTTGCTGCAATGGGTGTTCTCACAAAACCTGCAAAAGTAAAAATCCTAAAAGGGTATACATTCAGGCAGTCTAATCCTGCAGTTGTTGGTGTTGAGATTATCACAGGCACTTTAATGAATAATATTCAGTTGATGAACCCTGATGGAAAGGTCCTTACAAAACTCAGAGGTATGCAGCTTGAGCAAAAGAATATTGAGTCTGCAGACAGAGGAAAACAAGTCGCCATCTCTCTACCAGACGTAACCGTAGGCAGACAAATCAAAGAAGGCGACATATTATATTCATTTATTTCTGAAGAGGATTTCAAGAAGTTTAAAGAGTATAAACAATACTTGAGCGATGAAGAAAAAGATTTGCTAAAAGAGATTGCAGAGATTATGCGTAGAAACAATCCTGTGTGGGGTGTTTGATGAAAAAATCTCTTAAAGCACTTGGAAGCAAAGAGAAAAAACAGCTTCTTGCAGTAATTAAAAAGCAGTGGGATGCTGATTTCAAGCCAGATCTTGTTTTTTTCAAGAATGAAAAGCAGAAAATCTACGCAGTCCACAAAGATGTTGCTAAGATAGACTTGTCAGGAGCAAGAATCAATTCTGTTGGCATGTATTTTGGAGAAGATAAAAAAGGAGAATTAAGATTAAGCATTGAAGGCTCTCAATTAATAGGTCCATTAGCAAAAAAGAACGTCATCGAGTTAGATGACGAAGAAAGCATAGCATGGTTAAGAGGAACAGACCTGCAGAAAGAAGGCGATTGGTCTGGATTCATTATAATCAAGCACAATGATGATTATCTAGGCACAGGTAAATACACATTAGACAAAAGACTTCTTAATTTTGTTCCTAAGGCCAGAAGGTTGATTCTTGGAGAATTGCCTTAACCTAAATTACTTTTCGCGGCTTTACTTACGCAGGCTTGCCGCGACTTGGAGCTTTATGCTCCACTTTGCGTGTCAACTGCGCGTAACCAGTTGGAAGGTTGATTCTAGGAGAGCTTCCATAACTTATCTCCGACATAATGCACGTTCTTTATCACTTTTCCATTATCTGCACTACACATATCCTCAGAACTCATTAAAGCCTGTCCAATCGCAATCGGTTTTTTATGCGTGACATCTATCACAGAAATAAAATCCCCTTCATTTATTCCTTCATCAATTTCGGTTATTCCGGGTCTCATCAAGTCTGCTCCAGAGGCAATGAACTTTACTGCACCCATATCTATTGTGACTTTCTTCATAAAATTATTCTTAAGCAACAATTTCAAGGTGGGAATTATTTTGCCTTCTAAATAAAAAAAGCAGGGTTCTTTATCAAGCATAATCACTTCAAACTCATCCTTAACTAATTCTACATTTGCTTTTTTGTCAAAGAAATCCTTGACATCATAAGAAGACTCTATTTCTTGGTTTATTTTTTTGATGTCTGATTTGCTTAATTGTTTTCTCATCTAAAGTTTTATATACTGTTTTACTTTTAAACCTTACTATGAAACTAATATCTGATAAGAAGTGGATAAAAAATATTGTAGAGTTAGAAAAAGCCAGCAAAAAATCTACAAAAAAGCAGGTAGAAAAAGCATTGATTGAAGCAGTAAGAAAACTGATTCCTAAAAAAAAGTTTGGTGTTCTTTTATCAGGCGGCGTTGATTCCTGCCTTATTGCTCTGCTTTGCCAGCAGGCTGGCGCTAAGTTCACTTGTTATACTGTGGGCATGAAAGATTCTCCAGATATTGCTTGGGCAAAGGCTTTTGCAAAAAGATTCAAGATTCCTATTAAGGTTAAGGAATTCAAGACTCTGGATGAAATAGAAAAGCAGTTCAAGAAAGCAAAAAAAGCATTAAAGCATGTTGATATTCTTTCTGTTGGTGTTGGCGCAGTTCTTCTTTCAGCGATTGAGTTAGGCAAGAAAGACAAAGTAAAAGATTTTTTTGGTGGTCTTGGTTCTGAAGAGATTTTTGCAGGCTATCATCATCATGCAGAATCAGACGATCCTCATGCAGAGTGTTGGAAAAGATTAAAGTCTTGCTGGAAAAGAGATTTGCAAAGAGATTATGCTGTTGCCAATGCAATGAAAGTAAACATATATGCTCCTTTTCTTGATGATAATCTCATAAAAACCGCAATGGGTATTTCAATTAAAAGAAAGATTAACAAGAAAGAAAAGAAAATTATTCTTAGAAAGATTGCCGAAGACTTGGGTCTTCCTAAGAAATTTGCATGGCGTTCTAAAAAAGCAGCACAGTATGGTTCTTGGTTTGACAAGGCAATGCAAAAGATTGCCAGAAGAAAAGGCTACCAATTCAAGCAAGCGTACCTTGATGATTTGTGATTTCTTATTTTTTAGCTTATTTATTTTCTATATAGAAGATAATTAGCAATAAAAAAAGGCCGAGCTACTTGATGCAATTAACTGTGCATAAGTATCGGCCTTTTCTTTAGTTGAGTACTGTAAAGCTTGCGCCTTATTTACTCGCTAGGACAAAGTCCTTGCCACATCCATCTAAGTTTTGGTTATCCAATCAAAGGCAGCCTCCTTTCCCTCCTCAAAAAAAGGCCCACATGTTGATGCTAAGCCAGTGCCCAATATTGTATCTTAACTTCTTGTGAAGATTATTTTCAAAATAAAAAGGGGCAGGGGCGTGGTTGATAGCAAGCTAGCAACCAGAGGCCCCTCGCTCACCCTATCTTTAATTGAGTGTTATTTGCAAGAGTGTTGAAGCATGTTGACCAACAGCCATGCATCGCATCATGCTCACACCCGTCAGGACAAAGTCCCTACTAAAAACCTTCCGCCCGGCGAATACACAGCAAAGGTCGGCGGAATCCATTTGCTGCAAAAGGCCAGACCTTTACTGGTCTAGACCACCCCTGGTCAATCGCACCAGCTTAAGGCCTGGCCAGGTCACTTCCAGTCGAGCAACATTCGTCTTGGTTCCTCTCAGCGGTGTGCTTTGTCCTCGGCCGTTTTCTTCTTGGCCTGTGAGGAGTGGTTGCTCGTTCCAGGATCACCGCGGATTTTTGTCATACACCCTCCTTTTTCTGTGCGCATTCTTCTTTGCGCAGGCTCGCATAGTTCCCAAACCGCATTACTGCGGATTTCATCACCCCGATGGATAGGACACCCTGTCCGAACCCAGAGCATGTTTACATACCCTGGGAGACAACACCTCCTCCAGAACCAGTTCTTTTGGGCAAAGCTTGCCATTGCTTTGCGCTCAGCCAGCGGTTCTATCTGGCTATTGGGCAGTCTGACCTCCTTTCATAAAGTCGGTTAAGCTTTTGCCCTTTGTGAAGACCCGCAGGTCTTTATTTTTACAGACGAGCCAACCAGGGAACCTTAAGAGGCATAAGGTATTTTAGTTTATGGGCTGAATAACTCAAAGATATTGACTCGTCTTTTTTTTTCAAAAAAACCGGCTGGCCGAGGGTTTCAGGAGTACCTTTGCTTTGGCATGAAGCATTGGAATAGACCAGCCGGGCCCGTTAGGGCATTATCCAGCACGATTCCTAGTTGTTTCCTTCACTTCAGTCTTGTTCCGATCAAGTCTGAAGCAGTACTTCTTTCCAGGATTCGCTGGTGCTGGTTAAAAATAAAATAAGGGAGAGGGACTGCCTCCGGTCCTTCTTTGGCTCCGGTTTTTCTTCAGCAATCCCCCTCCCAGTGCTTGCCCGTCTTCTGTTAGAGCATCAGCACTTCTTCGATACCGTTCTTCTTGGTGGCCTTCTTGTGGTGGCGGCTCTTCTTCTTCATCTTCATGTTCGGAGCTCTTGCCTTTTTCTTGGCCATGCGTCTGCCTTTCAAAGGACCATGCGAAAAAAACCATAGGACACCCCTGTCCTTCACAGTTTATAGGCAGGGCCAATTTGAATCTAAGCCACGGAAAAAAATTGGACCTGCCTGTATTTTTTTTGGACCGGCTTTATCCTTTTTTGTGTCAAGAGAGGAATAAGTTTTTGGAGGTTAAGCCGGCCCTTGTATCAAGAACAGGCACAGGGGCCTGATTTGACTTAACGGCCTGTCAGCAAAGATGCAAGACGTGTAAGCTTCCGTTGTGCATCTTCTGGAAGGAAGTTGCTGACAGGCCAAGCTGCAGAAGCGAACCTCTACAGATTCTGCTTTTGGCGCGGTTATCAAAAGCGACAAGCATGATGGCAACCGCGCCGGCTTTAAGGAGATGACCAGATTTCAGATTCTGGCCCGTGCATTCAATAACCCATGCGCTTCTGTTGTAACGAGGGTTGTGTTGGTTGGGTTTCTCTCGCACTAAAAGAAACCAAGCGCATGAGTTTACAAAGCAAATGGGGTGGATCTTTGTAGATCCACCCGTAAGGGAAAGGAGTTACTCACACGTTGGAGAGACGTGCGAGCAGAGGATTCAAAAGGGCAGGCCTAAAGGTGTCGCTCTTTAAGCCTGCGTGGCGTGGATTCCTGGTTCACACAAACCAGGATAGGGTTTAAAAGAGCTGGGCAGCTCTTACTTCAGCAGCCAGACTGGCTCAGGCTACGACTGTTCAAGCCGTTTTCTTTTCCTGCCTGTTTACCATCTGCATCAAGTCGCGCGGCTTAGGAGCGTGTCCTAGCAGCATCTGTTGCCAAGTTGTCGTATTACCCCTAAAAGCAGAGTCCACGCCTAGAACCATGGGGCAGTCTCGGTTAAAGGTTTAAGTGGAGTGCTTTTGACAACTTGCCAGCAGCCAAGTCCCTCAGGTCCTGCGCCGGTTCAAGAGTCATAGGTCATTGCTTTCAGCACGCCGGGCAGGTATGCGTGCAGTGCTATCTATGAGTCTGACTTGGCAGAGACTGGCGCGAATTTGCTGCTTTTTCAGAACTGCCCAGCAGGGATGGTACAACCCATGCAACATTGGGAACGTTCTTTTTCTTATGGAGGGCCTGGGGTCACAACTCAAAGACTGTTGTTGCGGGGTTGTCAGGCCAGAATCGCCTATTGCATGGGTTTTGTTTGTTCCGAAGTTTTCCGCAGTATGTTTATATAGAAACCGTTGATAAGCAATAAGTTAATCTATAAGAAATAGGTAGGTTTTCCGTTTATCGTCGGTAAAACGACAATAACGTCGCGTTTTCAGGCTTTGATGGCTTTTTCACCAAGGTCAGTAAGCTGAATAGTTTTCTTCCAGCCTTTTTGATCCTTTGCTTCAACCACTTCTACAAAGCCAAGGCCCACAAGTTCCTTTTTGAGCTCATTCCCTTTTCGGGCTGATAGCTTAAGGTTCTTGTAAACCGTTGCGATTCCCATCTTTGGGTTTCTTTTGACATATTTTAGGAATTTGATTTGTGATTTTGCCAGCTCAAATGATTCTGAAACTGGTTGGATAGTAAGGTCTGAAGTGTTTCCTCTTGTCTTCACCCCAGAAGCTTTGCATATTGCATCAACCTTATTTAACTGTTTTTTAAGGTTGCTTATATCGCACCTTTCCTTGAATAATCTTAGTGATTTGTCAGCCTTTATAATATTTTTCATTTTTTCAGCCATTTCTTGGTCACTGACCTGCTGTTTTTTGATGTCTGAAAGAGGGACGACAACCTCAAATGGCATAAAATGCCGTTCTGCCAGCTTTACAATGGCTGTGCCTACTGGGAGCATGGTGAAATAATTCTTATTGTCTCGTATCTGCATTATTCCTGCTGCGCACTCTACATCTTGAGGCAGCATCTGCTGGAATGCAATATTGCATGCGCTGTTTCCTGCCACTACATCGCTTAATTTAGATATGTGCTGATCCAAACAGATAAGACTGATTCCATACTCTCTTACTTCTCGATATATCATCTCTGTAACACTCTCTTTTACAAAATTTGTTCTGTCTTTCAGGAATATGTTGTGTGCTTCATCCACCATAATTGCATTTCTGAATTCTGATGTGCTTGATTTATCACTTGCTTTTTTCAGTTTGTAGATATATGTCAATAAAAATTCACAAAAGAATTTCTTTTCTGCATTACTTAATGAATTTAATTCAAATAATACTCTTTTATTGAGTAGTTCTTCTGGCTTCATTGCGTGTTTGTCTTTGCAGGTTATTGCTTCCCCAAAATATCCAAATGTTAGCACGTGTGCAATTCTTAGGGCAGATGTTATCCATTCAGAATCTCTTCCTTTTTTGCCTTTTAAGTCTGCTTCTCTCTGTTCTAGTCTGTCTTTTATCTGCCACCAGGTTGGATAATTTTTGCTGCCATTATAGACTCCAAAGTCTCTAAATGCCTTATCAAGCGTTTCGGTCAGTATTTTGTGTACGCCATAGCTTGCAAAAAAGCTCTCTGTTATCAAGTCACACAATAATCCTACCCACTCTTTTGGATCTACTCCTTCTGGGGGCTGATTTATGTTTATTCTGAATAAGTTGCTTACTTTTGCGTTGCCTACTGTAAAGCATAACAGCTCTTTGTCTATTTTCATAAGCGATCTAAAACTTTTTTTCCAGTCAAAGATTATAACTGGCTTTTTTTTCTTGATAAAATCTTGAAGAATTACAAATGCAAGGTTTGTTTTTCCAGAACCGCTCATTCCAGATACGCATACGTGTCTGATAAAGTCTTGGTCTCTTAAACAGAATGCTCCAAAGTCTTGGTCTGCATATGTTATTCTGCCTAATTCATAGTCTCCTTCTAGTTTTGCAGGAGGCAATAGCAGTATTTTCTCGTCTAGCAAAGAAGTGTGCAGTTTTTTTTGATAAAGTGCATGTATTGCTCTCTCTATCTCTGCTTTTGTTTCGCGGTCATCTGCTAGTTTGTATCTTAGATATAGCGAATCTGCTTTGCTGCCGATTATCGGCTTTAATTTTTTGCATATCTCTTCTACTGTTATTGCTCTGAGCATTTTATTCCTCTAAAAGGTCAGACATCATCTGTGTTCTGCTCTCTGTTTCCTTGAATTCCTTGAGTCTGTCTCTTAGTTCTTTTTTCAGGATAGCAATGTCTTTCCATTTGTCTATCTTTTCTTTGACTTTAAATTGGTCAAGCTCGATTTGTTTCTGTCTTAGTCTTGCTTTTTCTTGCTCTTCCATATCAGAAGTTGATAATATTAGATTGCTTAGCTGCATCTTTATGCCTTCTGTTTCCTGTAGCACCTGTTCATGAAGCTGTTCCCTTAATTGAATCTGTTCTTGTATGTCCATTACTGCTTCTTTTGTCAAGGCAACTTTGTCTTTCTGCATTGCATCCAGAACTTCAGAAACATCTTTGGTCTTGCTTAGTGATGGTACTTTTATCTTATCAATTGAGAATTTTGGTTTTGTCTTCTTCATCTTATACACGTCTTCCTCTGGTTTTCCCCAGGTTTTCCCCCTTTTCCAGTAATTAGTATTATCCTGAACTATATAAAGTTTATTATTCTTCTATATAGAAGATAATTCACCAAAAAAAAGGAGGAATTTAAAGTTCCTCCTTTCATGTATGATTAAGAGCAAATTGCAATCTTTTAATCCAAGTAGTAGCTTAGGTAATCAAGCAAAACTGTGATGCTAGAATCTATTTGGTGCATTACTTTTGGAAATTCAAAGTCTTTCTTGAATTGCCAGATCGCGAGTTTGATGCCTGTTGCAATTACCCAACCAAATATTTGGATGACATATATGAAAAGCATTGTTGTAAAAATCATAAGGCATAACGAGTTTTTTGGTTCTTGGATTATTGTTTCTACTGGTGGTTGAATATCAGTTGGTTTCATGTAAATTATCCTTTCCAACATTTTCCACGAGAATATGTTAAAATCTATGATTAAGAGCAGCATTCACTCTAAAAAGAAGTTAGGGGTATTCCGCAATTTTCCACGTCGAAAACTGCTTTGCGTTTTCAGGATTCTGTGTGGGTTAGCAGACTGAAGAATTGTTTGTTTTTGTCTTCTGTCTCCACTTTATTGAATCCAAAGCACAATGAATCTTTCTTTGCCTCTGTTTAGGATCGCAAATGCGAATTGATTGAACTATGCAAAAACCCATTCTGGGTTGTTGTTTTTTGTTTTGGAAATAATTAATAGCAGTTCTGGGTTTTTAAAGCTTAGGGTTTTTAACTACTGGCTATTGACAACATCTAATATTACTTTCTATATAGAAAACAATTAACAAAAAAAAAGGAAGAATTTAGAATTCTTCCTTTAAATTTCCCCTTGCTAGATCAACCGTCCCTGGTTTCCGTTGCGCTTACCCCTGCGCCCATTACTCAAACCCTTATTAGCGTACTTCCTAAGTCGCTTTTTTAGGGGTTTCTCCTTGTGCTTTCTCGCAACACGCTTGAGGGACGTTCCTTTTTTCATGGTTTCTCCTTATTGCCTAGAAAACGAAATGGTTCACATTAATTTGTTTGAGTTCGCCCTCCTTTCCTTAGTTATACTCAAAGTCCGCTTTTTCAATCCAGATTGTATACGCCCAGAATGCAGCGAATAACAGAATCAGTAGCATTATTGCAAATGGGAGTTTCAGTGCATTATTCAGGTTGGTTTCAGGTTGTTGCATTGCTTTGCTCTCCCTCGACAAATGTCGCCTCCTTTCTATTTGATTGTTTGGATTAGCACAAATACCCCTACCGCAATCAAAAAGAGTATTACACCCCACATATTCAGTATTTTTTGGTAGAGGTTGTTTCCGTTGTTTTTCATCACAACCCCCTTTTGCAATAATTATTCCAGTTCACCTGCGTTTTGTTCGCTTGGCTTGAACATTGATTCAAGCGCAAGGAAAAATAGGAGCACCAGAAAAATTATCGGCGCAATATACACGTTATTGACGCAGAAAATATACAGTTTTGTCCCCAATTTTCACCTCCTTTCTATTTGATCAGGTAGATTACATTGATTATAATCACTGCCACCAAAATAATAATTGTGATAACAGTAATAAACCCTATTTTTGTCGCGCGTTTTATCTGCGGCACGACTTTTTCCAGATCTTTCATTTTATCCCCCTTACTCTTTCAAAAGTGCTTCTGCTCTTTTGTCCTCAAAGTTCAGGATGATATGTCTGGTTGTTTTTTGATTGATGATTATATCTTCACCATCTATTGTCTCTACATAGAGATTTTTTCCACGGGTGCTGAGTTCTTTTGTGATTTCTGCGTGCTTAGTCTCGCCCTGGTCTATCCAGTAGATGTGTCTTGTGTTCTCGTTCTTAGCAGCTGTCCAAGTCAATATCAAAAATGGAATAGTTGCAGCATAAATTAGGATTATTCCTATAATCATTCCTATGCTGATTCTCCTGCCAATTATTATTTTTCTTTCAGGAGTTAGTTCTGCCATTTGTTTCACCTCATAAATGCGTACATACCCGCAAAAAAAGTTATCCCCATAATACAAATTAGTCCACAAAATCCAATTAAGAGTCCAGCCATATTATTCTCCTTTCCGACTTTTTCCCTGAAGAATTGCCTGAATCTATGTTTAAGAGTATACTACTCTCTAAAAAGAAGTAATAGGTTTTCCGCATTTGATTTAATGCTTTTGCAGTGCTCTAAAGCTTTTAGTGCTTTTCTTCGAGCAAGAATCTGACTACGTCGTCAAATCTTTTTTGCAAAATATTCCCCCTGTTATGTTCACACGTTGTTGTGTATGGGTTTGTTTTAGTTCTAAAAAAATAAGTAATATGCCTTAATATTTAAAATTTTATGTTATGTGTGTGCATAGCACCTAACGAAGTTCTCAAGCACATAAATCGATTCAAAATAAATCTGTAACAGAAGCAAAACAAAGCGTGCTATGCATACTGTTCTATCAAGTTATATGTATCTCTATTATGTCTCCATCTTCTAATTTCTTCTCTAATCTGTGAAATATCTGTCCTGGAAATTTTGCAGATTTGCCCCATATTTTGGCATACTTGAATTTCTTAACAAAATCTCTGTGTATTTTGTTGCAAACACCTGCAATGGTTATTCCTCTGCGGACAATCATCGGTTCTTCAAGATCTGGATTCTTCCCAACTTCCTTCATAAACAGTCTCATTAAATTCAGCTTGTTAAATATAGCATCTTTTAATTCAGATATGCCTTCGCCTTTCTCAGCACTAACCACTAAATCTGGTTTTATGTCTTTAATCAGTTTCTTTCTTTTTGCTTCACTAACCATATCTATTTTGGTTATTACTGTCAATGCAGAAGTATAGGTTCTGTTCCCCTCAATCGCGTCGATAAATGAATCAATATCTATCTTGCTTCGAATAACAACATCTGCGTTGTTAAATTTTAATTCTTTTAGTATGTCCTGCATTGTTTTCCTGGCAATCTTCAGCTTCACAGTGCTCCCAATGCTAATTCCGCCTTTTGCTTTCTTCTTTATCTTAACAATTGGTTTTTGCTGATTGACACGAACATTTGCATCATGCACTTCTTTTAGTATTGTCTGGTAATGCTCTGGATGTTTTGCATCAATTAATATCAATAATAAATCAGCATTTCGAACCATAGAGAGTATCTCTCTTCCTCTTCCTTTTCCTGCAGCTGCGCCAGCGATAATTCCTGGAATGTCAAGAATCTGTATTTTTGCAAAATTATGCTCTAATAATCCTGGAACTACATCAAGTGTAGTGAATTCATATGCCCCTATTTTTGATTCTGCTTTTGTAATAGCATTAAGTAAAGTACTTTTTCCAACAGAAGGAAAGCCCAATAAAACAACAGTCGCATCTCCAGACTTCTTGACCCCAAATCCCTGTCCAGCGGTTTTTTTAGAGGCCTGTAGCTCTATCTTGTCTCTTAATTTAGCAATCTGGGCCTTTACAACACCAAAATGGTGCTCAGTAGCTTTATTGTATTGTGTCTTTTTCAGCTCTGCTTCTAGTTCCTTTATTCTTGCTGCTGGATCTGCCATTTGTTAATACCTATGCACTTACTTTATAGCAAAGGTTTAAAAACATTATCCTTTTTTAGAGTGTTATGGATATTATCAATGATGCAGTAAATTATTTTGGACCGGTCATAAATAACATTATTACAGCAATCATTATTTTGTTAATAGGATTCATAATCGCTAAATTCCTAGGGCGGTTGGTTCAGCGTGTATTGCATGAAGCAGAGTTAGATAATCTCCTGAAAAAAGCAGGCACAAAAGTTTCTTTTGAACTGGCTCTCTCGCACATCACCGAATACTTCATCTACTTCATGACAATTATTTTCGCACTAAACCAGTTAGGAATAACAACTTTTGTTTTATACATTATAGCTATTGCAGCAATCTGTGTCTTGGCGGTCTCTGTCTTTTTAGGACTGCGGGATTTTATACCTAACTTCATGGCAGGATGGTATATCTACAGAAAAGATTTGATTAAAGAAGGCAAGAATGTTAAGATTAATGGAGTGCAGGGCAAGGTTATTCAGCTTAGTCTGTTAGATACAAGAATCAAGACAAAAAAAGGCGATTTGATTTACATGCCAAATTCTATTGTTATTAAGTCTAAAATAATTCAGAAAAAATAATTACTTCATTTCTAGTGCGCTTACAATATTGAATAATTGTGTTCTTGTGTCTGACTGCATATTGCAGTTGTCTGTCAGTTCTTCAAGCGCATGCAGTGCTCTGCTTACTTTTATTGAGGCCTCTTCTTTGCTGGTCTCTAAATCTTGAATTGTAAGTGTGATTTTGCTTTTTATGTTTTTAGGCACACAGCTATCTCCCTCTAATTCACGTAGCAGGGATATTACTGTCACTAATTTATTTTCACTCATTTTAGTTGTGTCCTTATTTCTTTTTTAGCGTAGATAGCAGGTCTTCCTGGAGTTTTTTTGCTTTCTCTTTAAGTTTCTTCTCTTCTTTGTCCAGGTTTGCGATTCTTAAATCTGCTATTTCTTTTTTCTGTTCTAAGTCTTTTGCTAATTTATCTTTGTCAGAAAGAACCATTATGTTGCCTATGATTTTGTAGGCAGTTTTTGTGTCTTTGAGTTCTTTTAGCGCGTTTTCAACTTCAAATAATTGTGTTTGAAATTGTTGTTTCTGCATAGCCATTGTCTGCACTTGCTGTTCTAACATCTGCAGTCTGCCAATGCTTTCTTGCGCGTCTTTTTCACTCATCTTGCTTTAACCTTTGTTATTTGTGATCTTGATTTGTATAGAATTTTGCTGCCGCAGTAAGGGCATCGAACTCTTTTGCCCATCATGTCAGTTGATATTTTTTTGCTGCATTTAAAGCATGTGTACTTTGTCATTTTTTTACTCTTCCTCTTCTTTTTGTTCCTGTACTTCTTCTGCTTCTGGTCTGATTATTACCGGTGGTTTTTTCTTTAGAAAGTATGCTCTGCCTGTGAATTTAGAACTGCATTTTTTGCATTCATATATTCCTGCAGAAATCCTTTTTGCTTTAGGTTTATCGCAGTATGGGCATATCTGTGGTTTTCTCTGCTGCTTTTCAATTTTAGCAAGCTTAAACTTCACTGTTCTTCCGTATCTCGGGCCAAACCTTTTGGCCGGACCAAGTCCCTTTTCAACTGCCATAGCACGTTAAGAACAATGGGTCATTTAAAAAGCTTACTATAATTTGCAATAGGGAACAAACTTTTATAAACCCCTCTATAATTATTCTGTGTATGACAATCACTGCACAACAGAAGCATAAACTAAAGAAGTTTATCAAGGAATTAGAGGCCTGTAAGGCTGCGCATACTGAGTTTGTGACAGTTTATATTCCGCAAGGTTATGATATTAACAAGATTACTACTCATTTAGCTCAAGAACAGGGTACTGCAGCAAATATCAAGTCTGCTGCCACCAGGAAGAATGTTATTGATGCCCTGGAACGAATGATTCAGCACCTAAAATTATTCCCGCAGACTCCCCCTAATGGATTGGCTGTCTTTGCAGGTAATGTCTTGGCAAGAGAAGGCAAATCTGATGTTAAGGTCTGGAGTATTGAACCTCCAGTACCCCTTAAAACTAGAATCTACAAGTGTGATAAGCTTTTTGAAGTTGATTTGTTAAAAGAATTGCTTGCCATCAAAGAGATGTATGGCTTGGTTGTTCTTGACAGGCGTGATGCAAGTGTTGCTTTGTTAAAAGGAAAGACTATTGTTCCTCTGTTAAAGACTCACTCTCATGTTCCTGGAAAGATGAAAGCTGGCGGTCAGTCTGCACACAGGTTTGAGCAGAATAGGGCTTTGGCTCTAAAAGATCACATGAAAAAGGTTGCAGATTACATGAAAGATGAGTTCTTGATGCGGGAGGGTGTCAAAGGAATCATTGTCGGAGGCCCAGGTCCTACTAAGCATGAATTGGTTGATGGCAATTTTCTTACTGGCGACATCAAAAAGAAAATTATAGGGGTTAAAGATCTTTCTTATACAGAAGAGTTTGGCCTGCAGGAGCTTGTTGACAGGAGCGAGGATATTCTTGCTAAAGAAGAGATTGTTGACGAGAAAAAAGTGATGGCACGTTTTTTTGAAGGGCTTGCAAAAGATCCTGATAAGGTGTCTTATGGTGAGAAGGAAGTTAAGAAGGCTCTGAACATGGGTGCAGTAGATGTTTTGTTGATTTCAGAGAGTTTGAGTGATGAATTGATTGATGATTTTGATGAGCTGGCTAAAAAGTTTTCTACAGAAGTTAAGATTATCTCTACTGAGACAAGAGAAGGTGTTCAGTTGAGGGATCTTGGCGGCGTTGCTGCACTCTTAAGATATAAATTGGCTGCATAGAAATTAATTTTGCTCTGACAAAATTAAGTTTCGAGATTTTAACCTATAAAATATACAAAACGTAAAAATCGAACAAAAAAATGGCGGGTATGATTGAAGAAGCCTTTATGGAAATTTGTCCAGATAAGTCTTTTACTTATTCTGCTAAAATTAAATATTCTGGAAGATTCAAGGGGTATAATGCAAATGTTCAATTGAATCGTTTTACTAAAGAATTGATTTTCAATTTGAGCAAGCAGTGGCGTTCTGTTGATAAAAAAATAAAAATGGGTCTTATTCAGGAATTGATGTGCAAGATGTTCAAGAAAAAAGCAAAGACCACAAGCATGGACTTATACAGTATCTTCATCAAGCAGGCGCATCTTGCAGTTCCTAAGACAAAATCACACCCTGTGCTAGAAGCATCCTTCAATAGAGTTAATGACGCTTTTTTTGCAGGCATGATTGACCAGCCTAATCTCTCTCTATCAGAGGGTACAAGAACCCTGGGCCACTATACTTATGGCACAGACACAGTATCTATAACAAAACACATAATCGCTCACCAAGACTGCCTTGATTACGTTATGTATCACGAATTACTCCATAAAAAATTCAAATTCAAAAACAAGAATGGCAAATCCTATCATCACACAGCAGAATTCAGGAAAAAAGAAAAAGAGTTTCCAAATTATGATTTAATTGAAAAGAAATTAGGTGTAATTTTAAAAAAAAACAAAGCAAAGAAGTTTTTATTCTTCTGGAAGTAAGCTTATTAAGTCGAATCCAGGATAATTGCCTTTTTGTTTCAGTTCATATTCTTGAAGCTGTAGTACTCTTGCGTAGTCCAGGGATATATTTCTGAATCTTTTGAAATTATACGGCTTTGAGTCTAATACTTGTCTGAACCAGCTTATCATGTTATTCCAGCATCCTTTGTGGAATTCTTCTCTAAGAATTATCAAGTTTTGCAGATGATCATCTTTTCCAAGTTCTTCTGCAAATTTGTCATATGAAAGCGCGTATCTTGGGTCTTCCATTATTGCCAGCATTCCCTGTCTAGTCTCTTCATTTGTCATTCTTGGGAATACTTCATTCTCGACTCTGTCTCTCAGTGTGTGGTATTTTGATTCTGTTGTCATTTTTGTCTTCCTCACTAGGTATTAGTTGAATATATGGCCTGTTTATTTAAAAAACTGGCGGATTTCAGTGATATTTTGCGTAAGTTTTATAAATAGTTTCCAAATTTTACTTAGTATCGGAAACAGGTGTTATGAATGTCAAAAAAAACAGTTGGGGTAAACGCTATCAAGGTTGGTAGTTATATTATAATCGATGATGCTGCTTGCAAAGTGACTAGTTGTGAATCATCTAAGTCCGGCAAGCACGGTCATGCAAAATACAGAATTGTTGCAACAGGTATCATGGACGGCAAAAGAAGAGAAACTCTTAAGCCCTCTGGTGAAAATGTTGAAGTTCCAATAATTGATAAAAAGACTGCTCAGGTCTTGTCTGTTACAGGCAATATTGCTAATGTGATGGATGTTGAGACTTATGAGACGTTTGATTTGCCAATCACAGATGAATTTAAGGATCAGGTTGTTGAAGGTGCTCAAATTGTATTTTGGGTAATCTTAGGCGAAAAAATATTAAAACAAGTAAAAGGAGCAGATTAATATGGCAAAACAACAAAAATTAGAAATTTTTGAGCTTACCCAAAATTTCACCAGAGGTGTTAATTTTGGCTAAGTTTCCAGAAGCAGAAGCAAGAAAGTTCAAGAATCGTTATGTTTGCCGTAGATGTAAATCTGTTATGAAAGCTCCGCCTCGTAAGATGATTGAAGGTAAAATCATGTGCAGGACTTGTGATAGTAGAGCATTCAAACCAAAAAGAAAGAGGTAAAGTTTCTTAACCCAAATGGAGTATAATTCCATCGCAGCAATAGTATTCATTTTGTTCATGCTTCTATTTTTATATCTAGAGCGAAAAAAGATTGAGCTCCAAAAGATTTTCTTTCCATTACTTTATTTTGCTATGTATAAGACCAAGTTGGGTCTTAAATTGATGGATAAGGGGGCAAAAACCCTTCCAAAACTTTTAAAGACAGTTTCTTTTCTTGGAGTTATCATCGGCTTCCTTGGCATGATACTGATTGGTTTTGAGTTGTTGAAAAATACTTTTAATTTATTGCTTGAGCCAGGCATTGCTCCAGGTATTCAGCCAGTACTTCCGTTTGAGGCAAAAGGTGTTTTTTTCGTTCCATTTATCTATTGGATTCTTGCTATTTTTGTGATTGCTGTTGTGCACGAATTTTCACACGGCTTGATTGCAAGAGTGTATAACATTAAAATCAAATCATCTGGCATTGCTTTTTTAGGTGTCATTTTCCCAATTATTCCTGCAGCTTTTGTTGAGCCAGAAGAAAGGCAGCTGCTTAAGAAAAGTTTGAGAGCACAGTTAAGTGTTTTTGCAGCAGGTCCTTTTGCTAATATTATTACTGCAGGTGTTGTGTTTTTATTGATTTCACATGCAGCAGCTCCAATATTAGACACTGCATTTGATAGAAAAGGTGTTGAAATTATTGAAGTTGTTGAAGACGGGCCTTTTGCAGTAGCAGGAGTTCCTTCTGGTGAAATTGTCACCAAGTTTGAAAAGACTCGCATTACTTCAGTTAAAAATTTCACAAACGCTGTTAAAAAGTATAAAGTCAATCAGACTGTTGTTGTAAAAACTTTAAACACGGCATATGCTGTTAAGCTAGGGAGCCACCCTAAGAATGAATCACTGCCTTATCTTGGCATCAGCAGCAAGCAGTACGTAGAACCTAATCCAGACTTTGTTGCAAAGTATGGCTCATTTGTTCCAGCAGCTATTGAATGGATTTCTGGATTCCTGTACTGGTTATTTGTCTTGAACCTGGGTATCGGATTATTCAACCTGCTTCCTCTAGGTCCTATTGACGGCGGAAGAATGGTCAAAGCAGTCTTCATGAAAATGAATAAGAAAAAAGGTTATCTTGCCTGGAAATACGTAAGTTTATTATTCTTTGTTCTAGTATTGTTTAATGTTATTGCAGGTTTCTTGTAAAATGATCTCAATAATCCTAATAGAACCAAGAAAGTCAGGCAATGTTGGTGCTGTTGCTAGGGCAATGGCTAACTTTGGTTTCATTAATCTTGTTTTAGTCAATCCTAAGTGTAAAAAGAATAGTAAAGAAGCAATTAAGAGAGCAAAGCATGGCATCGATGTTCTAAAAAAAGCTAAAGTTGTGAAACGGTTTCCTAAGATGGATACTTTAATCGCAACTACTGCTATGCTTGGCACTGATTATAACATCCCTCGTTCACCTATTTCACCTGAACAACTAAACAAGATAATCCCTAGTAAAGGCAAGATAGGAATTGTATTCGGAAGAGAGGGCCCAGGACTCACAAACGAAGAAGTTTTGGCTTGTGATTTTGTCTGCACCATTCCTAGCTCTAAAAAATACCCTACTTTAAACTTAAGCCATGCTGTTGCACTTGTCTGCTATGAATTAAGCAAGTCTTTGTCAACTAAAAAAGTTAGTGAACACATTCTTTTGGCAACAAAGACAGAAAAAGATCAGTTGATGAAATTGCTCAATAACGCGCTAAAGAAAATTACTTTCAAAACTCCTCAGAAAAAAGAAACTCAAATAAAAGTATGGAAAAGAATGATTGGCAAATCTTTCTTAACAAAAAGAGAAGCATACGCACTAATGGGTTTTTTTAAGAAACTAGCTTAAGTCAAATTCTTTAACAGTGTCTGTTGCTGATGTTAATTGCGCAGGTATTTCTCCCGGCGGATGGTATTCTCCTCTTTTATAAGCTTCTATTATCTCAAAGAATTCAGGTATTTTTTCTTTTAGTTCTTTTTGTATTCTTTTATAGATTGAGTGGCCGAACATCATCACTTTTAGATAATCTTTGATTTCTTCATCATAATCAGTCGCATCTATGTATTTTCCTTCATGCGCGGCTTCATAAAGTTCTGCTGGACGCTTTTCTATGAAGTCGTTTTGTATAAATTTATTTTTTTCAATTAGGTGTTCTATAAGATCTGTAAGTTCTTGTTTTATGTCATGTCCTAATGCGTGTATTAAATTGTATGATTTTTCATTTATTGTAAAACTTTCTATTCTGTCTGTTGTGTTTGCATTGATTTCAATATGGTGTTGGTTGCATTGTGCAGATATTTGAACAAGTTGTTTATAGATTCTATATTCAAATGAGAAATTATTTAGCTGGCCTCTTATTATGAAGTTGTCTCTGAAATCATCTGCAGTTATTTGATATTCTCTTTTTTTGTGTGCAAGCTCATACATTTTGGCGAGCATTCTGTATCTTGCAACTTTATCTTCTATAGTATTATTTTCTTCCAACATTTTATTGTTAAGTATTATTTGATTGTTTTTAAAGTTTCACTCTATTTCTTTTGAGTGCTCTTCTTCATCTTCTCAAAGAATTCTTTTACACGGACATCTCCGCTAGGCTTTCCACTTGGCCCTACAGTATAATACTTTTTTTCAACAACGCTTCCCCAGGAATAGTCTCCTTTCTCTTGTTTTATCTCTTCTATCTTCAATTCCTTTAGAATAACGCCTTTTTTAAGATTGTAATAAATATTCTCCCGAGTACATGGTGGGAATATCTGGTTATACCATTTATGGATTCTGTAGCCATATGCTTTTCCAGATACTGCAAGTATCTCTATTATATTCTGCCTTATCTCTGATTTTACAGGTCTGCCTCGTTTCATATACTGTAGTATACAGTTCTAATATAAATATTTTTCTATATGTTAAAAAAATCCACTATATTTGTAGTTTGATATAACCCTGGATTTTTTTAACACAAAAAAAC